>JBFJJY010000179.1:0-4288 GCA_041612055.1 Methylophilaceae bacterium
ATGGCAAAAGGTAAATTTGAACGGACCAAGCCGCACGTAAACGTGGGAACAATTGGTCACGTGGATCACGGTAAGACAACGTTAACGGCAGCGATATCGACAGTATTGACTAAGAAATTCGGTGGCGACAAGCGTGACTTTGCAGAGATTGACTCAGCACCGGAAGAGAAAGCACGTGGTATTACCATTAACACATCACACGTAGAGTATGAGACAGCAACACGTCACTACGCTCACGTTGACTGCCCAGGCCATGCTGACTATGTTAAAAACATGATTACTGGTGCTGCGCAAATGGACGGCGCTATTTTAGTTGTATCAGCAGCTGACGGTCCTATGCCACAAACACGTGAACACATTTTGTTAGGTCGCCAAGTGGGTGTTCCTTACATCATTGTATTCCTAAACAAATCAGACATGGTTGACGACGAAGAGTTGTTAGAGTTGGTTGAAATGGAAGTGCGTGAATTGTTAAGCAAATACGACTTCCCAGGTGATGACACACCAATCATCCGTGGTTCAGCTAAACTTGCTTTAGAAGGTGACCAATCAGAGATTGGCGAACCAGCTATTTTCAGATTAGCAGAAGCATTAGACACATACATTCCAATGCCAGAGCGTGCAATCGACGGTACTTTCTTGATGCCAGTTGAAGACGTGTTCTCAATTTCAGGTCGTGGTACTGTGGTCACAGGCCGTATTGAGCGTGGTATTGTAAAAGTGGGTGACGAGATTGAAATCGTTGGTATCAAAGACACGCAATCAACGACCTGTACCGGTGTTGAGATGTTCCGTAAATTGCTAGACCAAGGTCAAGCAGGTGATAACGTAGGTGTATTGCTACGTGGAACAAAACGTGAAGATGTTGAACGTGGTCAAGTATTGTCTAAAGCAGGCACAATCAAACCACACACAAAATTCACAGCAGAGATTTATGTGTTGGGTAAAGATGAGGGTGGTCGTCATACACCATTCTTCCAAGGTTACCGTCCACAATTTTACTTCCGTACAACGGATGTGACAGGTGCGGTAGAGTTGCCAGCAGGAACAGAGATGGTAATGCCTGGTGATAACGTATCAATTACAGTGACATTGATTGCACCGATTGCGATGGAAGAAGGCTTACGCTTCGCTATTCGTGAAGGTGGTCGTACTGTTGGTGCGGGTGTTGTTGCTAAAATTATTGAATAAGTTTTTAGCAAAGGAAGCTACGCTAAATTTAGCGTAGCTTTTGATGTTTGTAGTGCTTACAGGCCAATAGCTCAATTGGTAGAGTATCGGTCTCCAAAACCGAGGGTTGGGGGTTCGAAGCCCTCTTGGCCTGCCAAATAATAGAGTAGCTCAATTTTATATCGAGCTGCCAAATAAAGTTTAAGTGATTAATTATGATAGATAAAATCAAGCTAGTGTTGTCTGTGCTGCTTATTGCTGCAGGCGTTGCTGGCTTTTATCTTTTGGCTGATAAAGCGTTAGTGTTGCGAATTCTGGTAGTGATTGCTGGTGTTGTCGCTGCGGCATTGGTTTTTAAGACGGCTCCGCTAGGTCAGCAAGCATTTGACTTCTTAGGAGATTCAATTGCTGAAGCAAAACGTGTCGTTTGGCCAACACGAAAAGAAACAATTCAAACAACAATGGTTGTGTTTTTTTTAGTGGTGGTGATGGCGGCGTTTCTGTGGGTAGTTGATATTGGCTTTTCACAGATGATTCAATGGGTATTAGGACGGAGCGCTTAATGGAAATGCATTGGTATGCAGTTCAGGTTTTTTCAAGTATGGAGAAGTCCGTTAAGGCTGCGTTAGAAGAGCGTATTGGACGTTCTGAGCTTCAAGATCACTTTGGCGAGATTTTAGTGCCAATTGAAGAAGTGGTTGAGATGAAGTCTGGTGTTAAAAAGATTTCTGAGCGACGTTTGTACCCAGGTTATGTTTTGGTGCAAATGGCGATGACAGATGCGAGTTGGCATTTAATTAAAAGTACCCCGCGCGTGACAGCGTTTATTGGTGGTAGTGCGCAAAAGCCAACACCAATTAAAGATAAAGAAGTCGAGATTATTTTACAGCGTATGGATGATAGTAAATCTAACCCAACGCAAAAAATGACCTTTGAAAAAGGTGAGGCTGTTCGTGTTGTTGATGGGCCGTTTAAAGATTTCTCTGGCAATATTGAAGAAGTCAACTATGAGAAAAGTAAAGTGCGCGTTTCTGTTTCTATTTTTGGACGTGCCACACCGGTTGAGTTGGATTTTAGTCAGGTCAATAAAGAAGTTTAGTTGTTCGTATTATTAACGGGGAGCTTTATTTATAAGGCGTTTGCACCCACATAAGGAGTAGTGAAGTGGCGAAAAAAGTCATCGGTTATATCAAGCTGCAGATTCCTGCAGGTAAAGCAAATCCAAGTCCGCCAGTTGGTCCAGCTTTGGGTCAACGTGGTTTGAACATTATGGAGTTCTGTAAAGCATTTAATGCGGCTACACAAGGCGTTGAGCCTGGTTTGCCTATTCCAGTAGTAATTACGGCTTTTGCAGATAAGAGTTTTACTTTTATCATGAAAACCCCGCCAGCCTCTATCTTGTTGAAAAAAGCGGCAAAAATTACCAAAGGTTCTCCGCGTCCGCATGTTGATAAAGTAGCAACCATCACGCGTAAACAGGCTGAAGAAATTGCAACAACTAAGATGCCAGATTTAACTGCGGCTGATATGGATGCTGCTGTGCGTACCATTGCAGGTAGTGCACGCAGTATGGGCATTATTGTGGAGGGCGAATAAGATGGCTAAAAGAATAGATGCACTTCGTGCAAAGATTGACCGTAATAAATTGTACCCAGTACAAGATGCTTTAGCGCTTGTTAAAGAGGGTTCAAAAGTTAAATTTAATGAGTCTATTGATATCTCAATCAATTTGGGTATTGATGCTAAAAAATCAGACCAATTGGTTCGTGGCTCTCTTGTGTTGCCTAATGGTATTGGTAAAACAACCCGTGTTGCAGTATTTGCGCAAGGTGCGCAAGCGGATGCGGCAAAAGAAGCTGGTGCTGATATCGTTGGTTTTGAAGATTTAGCAGAGCAAATTAAAGGCGGCATGATGGATTTTGACGTCGTCATTGCTACGCCAGATGCGATGCGGATTGTTGGTACTTTGGGTCAAGTGTTAGGCCCTCGTGGTTTAATGCCTAACCCTAAAGTAGGTACAGTAACGCCAGATGCAGCGACAGCAGTTAAAAATGCTAAAGCAGGTCAAGTGCAATACCGTACAGACAAAGGTGGCATTATTCACTGCACAATCGGTCGTGCGTCATTTACTGTTGAGCAATTGTCAGGAAATATGATTGCTTTAGTAGATGCGATTAATAAAGCGAAACCTGCATCATCTAAAGGCGTGTATTTAAAGAAATTATCAATTTCTAGCACGATGGGCCCAGGTATTCGTGTCGATCAAACAACATTAGCATAAAGAATTGACCGAGTATGACTCGGTTTGAAAGAACTTTGGGCTTGTTACTTTATTTTTTAAAGTAACAAGAGCATCAAAGACCGTTGGTACCCGTGAGGGTTTAATTGATGTTGGTAAATAATGGGTGAATGAAGTATCAATCCTCTGTTGTTTATCGTCAGATTCCAACGCAGATGGCGAACCCGATACAGGATTTGTAAGCCCTGAATCAAGGACGCCGTGAGTGGTGCAATATTAACGTGTTGCACTTAACATTAACGGAAGGAGAAAAGACCTTGAGTCTCAATCTAACAGAGAAAAAAGCAGTAGTTGCGGAAGTCAGCGAGCAAGTCGCATCGGCACAAGCAATTGTTCTTGCTGAGTATCGTGGCTTAACAGTGACAGAAATTACGTCATTGAGAGCAGAAGCTAGAAAAGCGGGTGTTTACTTGCGTGTTCTTAAAAACACGTTAGTACGTCGTGCAGTTGATGGCACACCATTTTCTGGCTTAACAAACGATATGGTTGGCCCATTGATGTTTGGCATTTCAGCCGACCCAGTGGCAGCCGCAAAAGTGATGAACAATTTTGCGAAAGCTAACGACAAGTTTGTGATCAAAGCAGGCGCAATGCCAAACGAAATTTTAGACCTAGCAGGTGTAAAAGCGTTGGCTACGATGCCTAGTCGTGAAGAGTTGTTATCTAAATTGCTCGGTACGATGCAAGCGCCAGTGGCTAAATTTGTGCAGACACTTAATGAAGTGCCTACCAAATTTGTACGTGGTCTTGCGGCAGTACGCGATCAAAAAGCAGCTTAACTTTACGCTAACTTATATTTAAATTTTAGGAGTTTTACAA
>JBFJJY010000180.1:0-4279 GCA_041612055.1 Methylophilaceae bacterium
CACGAGTAGAATTTTGTACCGACAACGGCGCAATGATTGCCTTTGCAGGCGCAAAGCGATTAGAAGCCATGCAAACAGAAAAACAAGATTACAGTTTTGGCGTACGTCCGCGTTGGGATTTAGCTGAGTTGATGACGCCCTAAAAAGTCAGTTATTTTTTCTTTTTAAAGCCATCTTCCGTACCGTTGAGTAATTTTTTAATATTGCCTCTGTGTCGCCAAATCAGCAAACCAGATAACACCAGCAACATTAAAAAGAAATCTCTATACGGCCGTAAATAATAGTAAGAATGAATCGGTACAAATAAAGCTGCCACAATACTAGCCAGCGACGCATAGCGACTAAACGCAAATACAACCACCCATGTGAGCAATGCCGCCAACCCCAGTAAAGGTGAAATAGCCAGCATAACACCAAGTGCTGTCGCCACCCCTTTACCACCTTTAAATTTAAAATAAATCGGATATAGATGACCTAAAAACACCGCAATGCCAACCCAACTCACCACCCACATCAGCTGATTGGTCTGCAGTGCCAACCACACAGGCAACCAACCTTTAAGCGCATCACCAATCAAAGTCAATAAAGCCGCTGATTTCTTGCCACTGCGCAACACATTGGTCGCACCAGGGTTACCACTCCCAACCGTACGCGGATCAGCCAAACCAAATAGTTTACTGACTAAAATACCAAACGAAATAGAACCTAATAAATACGCGCCAACTATCCAAAGCACTGGCAGCAAGGTCACGGGAATAAAGCCCAATTGATTCATAAGACAACACCTTTTAAAAAAACGAGAATTAGTGTTTCGCTAAGATATACACTAAAATCTAATCATTACATTTTAAACCATCGTCAAAATCTTAGGCATCATATTTTATGGATACGATATTTTTAGAACAAGTTGCCGTACAAACCAAACTCGGCGTACCCGAATGGGAGCGCCTAAAACCGCAAACCATACTTTTAGAAATTGAAATTGGCTACGACCTCAGCAAATCCTGCCAAAGCGATGCAATTGAAGACACGATTGATTATGGCTTAGTGGTCAATCGCATTCACGAAACACTCACAGAAAATAGTTTTAAATTAGTTGAAGCTTTAGCTGAACATATTTGCCAATTGATATTGAAGGAATTTAAAGCGGAAAGTGTGAAGATTAAAGTGGCTAAGCCTGGAGTATTACCGGGATTGAAAGCACTTGGGGTTGTTATTCAAAGAAATAACCAATGATCATCATTTACTACGCCGCCAATAGTCTAGACGCCAATATGATTAAAGGCTTACTAGCGCAATTCAATATTGAATCCTTTATTCAAGGTGAGTATTTACAAGGTGGTGCTGGCGAATTGCCTGCGGCTGATTTAGTTACAGTGAGTGTCATCAACGCACATGAAACTGAAGCGCGACAAATTATTGCAGAATGGGAAGCCGCCGCAGTCATTGAAGAAGAGCCTAGTACTAACCTCGTGGGTGGTGCACTGAATGCAGGCTCTTAAGCCGTTCTCTGGCGACATGGGTATAAATTTGTGTGGTTGAAATATCCGAGTGACCTAACAACATCTGTACCACGCGCAAATCAGCGCCATGATTCAATAAGTGTGTGGCAAAGGCATGGCGCAATACATGAGGTGACATCGGTTTATGAATCCCTGCCTGTAATGCATAGCGCTTAATCAAATACCAAAAAGCTTGTCGTGTCATGGCGGTCGCTCTTGCGGTGACAAACAAATAATTACTCATTTTCTTTTGTAATATTTCTGGCCGCCCATACTTCAAATAACGAACTATCCAATCAGCTGCTTCCACTCCCATTGGTACCAAGCGCGTTTTACTACCTTTGCCTGTTACGCGCACTACACCATCTTGGGTGCTGACTTCATTGACGCTGATATTCACCAACTCTGATACGCGCAAGCCGCTGGCATATAAAAGCTCTAGCATAGCCCTATCGCGCAAACCAATGGATTGATTGATATCAGGCGCGTTGAGCAAGTCTTCCACCTCTTGCTCATTTAAACTTTTGGGTAGGCTGCGTGGCAGCTTGGGTGACTCTATTTGCAAGGTCGGATCTGTTTGGATTAAGTTTTCACGTAAACAGTAGCGATAAAAGCGACGCAAGCTTGCAATTAAACGGCCAATACTACGCGGTTTACTTTGTGGAAATTTAATGGCTAAATATTGCTGAATATGCATCTGATTGGCATCAATCAAAGTTGTCTTCTCTGTTGTTAACCAATGAGAAAATTGCATTAAATCTGTGCGATAACTCTCTAGCGTATTTTTGGATAAACCATCTTCCAGCCAAAGATGGTCAATAAACGCATCCAATTGCTGACTGACTTGCCTGTTAGTCTCAATCATCCGATGTTGACACCTTCGTGTTGTAATAACCACGTTTTAATCTTTTTACCATTAGGATTGCCACACATAAAGCCACCTAAACCATTTTTAGCAACAACACGGTGGCAAGGGACAATTAGAGGCTGGTGATTGGCACCACACGCATTAGCGACTGCACGTGCGCCTGAACCCAACTGGTGTGCGATTTGTTGATAGGTACGCACTTGCCCAACAGGAATTGCAGCAATAGCATGCCACACACGCTCTTGAAATGGCGTCCCTTTAGCCAGTGGAAAGTGAAAATGATAAGCTGGATTAGTAAAATAAGCCGTTATTTGATGAGCCGCTTCCGCTATTTGAGGATGGTCTTTGATATGCGCCTCATGCTCACCAAACAATAACGCTGTCGCAACTTGCTCACCGCTTATCGATAGGCCAACTGCGCCGAATGGCACTTTCACCACAGCATCAAATTGTAAGGGGCGATTGATTTTGACCATGCACTTATTAAACTTGAAATAAGTGAGCAACGCAAATAAAAAAGCCTCAAAGCAAAAGACTTTGAGGCTTTTTAAAATCACTTAACAATTAATCGTTTGCTAAATCAGCTGCTGCATTATCTCTGTCACGCAACACTAATTTCTCTTTAATACGTGCAGAACGACCTGAACGCTCACGCAAGTAGTAAAGTTTCGCGCGGCGAACATCACCACGGCGTTTAACTTCGATACTTGCAATTAAAGGTGAGTATGTTTGGAATGTACGCTCAACACCTTCACCTGAAGAGATTTTACGCACGATGAATGATGAATTAAGACCACGGTTACGTTTTGCAATGACAACGCCTTCGAAAGCCTGTACACGTTTACGGTTACCCTCAACCACGTTTACACCAACGACTAAGGTGTCGCCTGGTGCAAAAGCAGGAATATCTTTGCCTAAACGGGCAATTTCTTCCTCTTCTAACATTTTAATAATATCTGCCACTTTGTGCTCCTTTTAGTTATGAAGATGCTTGTTCCTGCTCTATTTCCTTGAGCAGCCGAGCTTCTTCTTTCGTCAACGACCTTGCGGCCAATAAATCTGGGCGTTTTGCCCTTGTCAGCGCCAGCGATTGCTTTAATCGCCATTGCCTAATCTTTTCATGGTTGCCTGACAATAAGACTTCAGGCACCTGTTTATCTTTATATACTTCTGGTCGCGTGTAATGTTGGCAATCTAACAAACCATTCACAAATGAATCTTGCTCTGCCGACGTTGCATCGCCCAACACACCGGGCAACAAACGAATCACCGCATCCAACAACACCATGGCGGGCAACTCTCCACCACTTAATACATAGTCACCAATCGATATTTCTTCATCAACATGTGCATCTAACAAACGCTGATCAATGCCCTCATAACGACTCGTGAGCAAAACCAAGCTTTTTAACTTGCTTAGTTCTAATACCTTTTGGTGTGTTAATTTTGTCCCACTCGGTGACAAGTGAATCACTTTAGGTGTTAAACCTTGTTCACTTTGTTGCTGTTTTACCGCTGTTATCGCTTTTTCTAGCGGCTCTGCTAGCATCACCATGCCAGGACCACCGCCATACGGTCTATCATCCACCGTTTTATGATGATCAGTTGTGTAATCTCTAGGATTCCAACACCTTAAATCAACAATCTTATTTTCAAATGTGATGCCGGTGCCGGGCTTATTTTTCTCGAGCTCGAGCACGACATGCGCGTATTGGCCACGGCCGCCGGTTTGTTTGACGTAGCGGAGTTCGGCTTTCTCGACCGGTCGAGTGATGGTTTCGCGATAGGCAACGCGCGGGCGGCCAACATTGGCCTGTACCCTGAACTCGCGCAGCATCCGGTCCACCAGGATTTCCAAGTGCAGCTCGCCCATTCCCGAGATGATGGTCTGCCCGGTATTTTCATCTGC
>JBFJJY010000181.1:0-4278 GCA_041612055.1 Methylophilaceae bacterium
ACGCATTGATCTGGTTTGCCCATCGACAGAAGGTTGCGTAATGTGGGCAGAATCATTGCTTGTACCATAACCGATAATCTCGCCATAAATGTGAGCGCCTCGGGCAATGGCTCGATCCATTTCTTCTAAAACAAACATTGCCGCCCCTTCGCCAAGAATAAGCCCTGTGCGGTTTAGTGAGAATGGTTTGCATGATGTTTCCGGCTTTTCCTTATCCTCTTCAGCTAGCGTGCGCAACGCTTCCCAAGCTTTCATCGTTCCATTTGTCAACAATGATTCAGCACCACCAGCAAGCATCACATCAGTATAACCATGACGAATTTGTCTAACAGCTTCACCAATGGCAATAGCAGATGATGAACAGGCTGTACAAAAGGTAATGTCAGGCCCAAGCAATCCAAAATCCAAAGCCACTTGCGCGCTCGCCGCATTATTCATCGACATCAAAACGGTATAAGGTTTTAAGCGTTTTGCTTGGTCACGAAACAGGCGATTGTAGCCCTCTTCAATCGAATTAGCCCCAACCATGCCGCTACCTAAATAAACACCAATACGCTCTGCGTTTTCAGTTGCCAAATCAAGCTTGGCATCCTCAATCGCTTTTTGTGATGCCGCCACAGAAAACTGTGTCGTTCTATCCATGGTTGCCGCTTGATTTTTTGAAAAATAAACAAGCGGGTCAAAATCATCAATCCAAGCAGCAAGTTTGCAATCCAGCGATTCAGCAAACGCAGTTTGTAAATGCCTAATCCCAGATTGACCCGCCATCAAATTTTGAAAGAGCTCATCAGGATGGTGACCTAATGGCGTTATCGCACCAATGCCCGTTACGACAACACGACGCATCGACATGTTTATTGTTCTTTTGCGCGTATGCGGTCGATTAGCGCAACCACATCACGAACAGTGGTAATTGCAACGTCTTCATTAGGGACTTTGATACCAAATCTTTCTTCCGCATCGAAGATAATGTCAAAGGTATCTAATGAATCAATCTCCAGGGTTTCTAACGTCGCATCTAATGTAATCAAGTCTGGATCTTTTTCAAACTTTTCAACAATAATTTCTTTTAATACTTCAAACGTTTCCAATCAACACCCTTTCGATTTTATTGATTATCTGTGCAATAGTTAACATTTATTCTATCACTGTTTGGCAACTCAAGCAGATGCCATTCTGCCATAACACAAGCAAATAGATTGCCGCGCTGCGCTCGCGATGACAACTATCATGGGGCAGCTTCTTACAGCCGTTCATGCAAGTAGTACCATTGATCGACATGGCTTTTGATAATAGGCTCCACAAATCCATTCAGAAATTGAACATCATTGAGCATATCATTTTCTTTCCTACCCTCGTGCTGGCCTGGCAGATCAATAATAGGACCAAAACGACATTCGAAATTTGCCGCTTCTAACCGCTTCGTATGCAATAAACATAACTTTGCGCCAGTACGTCGTGCGAGTCTAGCGGCTAGGGCTAGATTACCTTTTAAATGTGCAGGTCGACCAAATAATGGTGCCCGAATCTTGCCAGCAAAAGCTTCATCACAAAATATCGATACGATGCCGCCTTGTTTCAACACCTGCAATGCAGGACCAACGCCCGCCATTCCTTCTGGTAAAAGAGCCGCCCCTAGCTTCTGACGGACACGGGCGGTCACCCATCGTTCTACAGGATTGCCTAATGGTAGGAAAAAAGTATGGAAAGGAATACCGACTTTTTTACTAATAGATGCCGATGTCTCCCAATTACCCAAATGCAATACCACCATGATGATGGGATGCTGTTGCGCTAAATGCATCACATCTTCCAGCCCAGCTATTTTGACTCTATCCTCATTACGACAGATTCGCGTGAGTACGGAAAACTCGGTCATGAGACGACCTAAATTCTCGCAATTTTTCGTCACAAGCGCTTCTCTTTCTTCTGTAGAAGCATCGGGTAGAATAATCTCAAGATTACGCCGCATATTCTCGACGGCAACTTTATATTTCGATTTGACGACAATGCGCCCAAGTAACGCACCAAGATTAGAGCAAGCATCAATAGGCAACAATTTAAGCGCAAAATGCGCAACGAAATCACCAAGATAACCTAATGGCTTAATCAACCACTCACGAAAAAAGCGTCGTCTATCGGCATGTGATTTAAACAATGTCGATACAGCAGGCAAACTTGGTTTTTTATAGTTCCAAGCGCCTCTTTTAATGCTGTCATCTGGCTTATTCATCGCGCTTCGATATTCACTGGCAGCCCGCCTTGCGGACGTAATGTTAGTCTACAAACAGGAATCACTTGATGAGATTCTGGCACACGAATCTTAAATCGTTGCGCTAATATCGCTAAACACAGAATGGTTTCAACACGGCCAAATTGTAGGCCAGGACAGATTCTTGGCCCTGCTGCAAAAGGAATGTAACTAAACGAATCTGCACGTTTTTGATAAAAACGCTCAGGTTTAAACAAATGCGGCTCAGGAAACAGCTCAGGTGTGCGATGCAATAACCAGGGCACCACTAGAATTAATGAAGCTGGCGCTACATCAAAATCCCCTAACGTATCGCGCTCTTTATTCTGCCGCCCTAAAATTGGCACAGGCGGATAAAGCCGCAACGTCTCTTCAATAATGGCGCGCGTCCATGCCAAGTTGGGCACATCATCAACCGTTGGTGTTCGGTCGCCACACACTGTTTGAATTTCATCTAATAGCCGTTTTTCCACCCACGGGGCGTTAGATAACAAATACCAAGCCCAAGTCAAAGTGGCTGCAGTTGTTTCATGCCCTGCCATAAAAATAGTTGCTGCTTCATTGCGTAAAGCGGCCAAGTCTAGATTAAGTTCAGGGCTTCTTTTCTGACGTTTAATCAATAAATCAATCATTGAGTTGTCATCACCATGCCCTGCAATATGTGCATCAATCACTTGGTCAATCACTTGATGAATGGACTTTACTGGCCGCTTCAACCAAGGCCAACGAATAATGGGCAAGCCTTCATCAAACCCAACAAAATAGGCTGGATTAATCGAATCAATCTGCGATTGATATTGCGTAAACCCTTGCGTTACGGCATGACAGGCTTCATGTCCAAGATGGCTACCAAACACACTTCTAGCAATGATTTCTGCTGTTAACGCCGCCATTTCATGTAACATATCAAAGGTAGCGCCTTTGGGCAGTTTATCCCAACGTTCAGCAAGCTCGATAGCCGCCTGACACATTAAGGGACCAAAATCTGGTAGTCGATTTTTATGGACAATATCGCCAACCAAAGGCCGCCGTTGTTTCCAAGTATCGCCATCTGAAATAAACAAGCCATCACCAAGCAGATATTCCAGCGCTCGTCGCATTTGCGGCGTTTTTCGCTCAAAATTATCTTTACGAGTCACAAACGCGTATTCAATCGCCTCGGGTGAGTTAACAATCACCACCTGACGACCAAGTGCTTTCCACAGATGCACTTTATTCTCGTGATAACTTTCTGGCCATATCGACAAAAAATCTTTTCTCGCCTGCAATAACAAACCTATCGTTTTACCATCGCCTTGATAGGGTTCAGCATGTGCTGGCTCAAAATAATCCGCACCTTTATTCTCAATGATATTGATGGTTGGTGAAAATGGGTTAATGCCCAAAGCAGTGACCTCCGCTTATATTGGTGATTGTTCGGTTTGTCATTAACTGCATATTGATTTCATCATGATGGAAAAACTTGATCATTTTTTTTGTTCACCGAAGTCACATATGTTGCATAGACTTCTTCAAACCAGCCCAGCCGCTCTTCGAGCGCAGAAGGTCGCATTTCACCATCAATCTGATGCGCCACTTTTTGAATGTTCTCGCAAATATTAATATCCTCTTGCGTCACTTTTCTCATGTAATATTTGAAAAATACATTAATAAATGGCGCAGTGACTTTTCTTACTATGCGCCGCACCAAACCTGCTGGTCGACTGAACGGCATTAGATAAAAGCGCGAGTGTGTCAGCGTTTTTTGACGTGATATTGCTGAATTATGCTGAATTAATAAATAGCAATAATCGTCACCAAAACGGCGAATTGGCTGCGTTAGAATCACCACAAGCGTTGGGAAAAATTGGAATAACAAAAAATCGCCTCTACCTAAAAAAAACGCATTGTCTCGGCAAGCTTGTGCAATGGTCTCCACATCTCTCTGCTTGCTAGCCATCATCACCGTACTATGTACGCCAATGCGATGATACTTAAAGCCAGTGGTTTTCAGATACCCATTTTTGCCAAAAGTAGCGGGGTGCACC
>JBFJJY010000182.1:0-4270 GCA_041612055.1 Methylophilaceae bacterium
CAAAGAATACAAAGCGCAGCATATTCTAGTGAAAACCGAAGCAGAAGCAAATGACGTCTTGGCGCAACTAAACAAAGGTGGTGATTTTGCGAAAATTGCTAAAGAAAAGTCACTTGATCCAGGTTCGAAAGAAAACGGTGGCGACTTGGGTTGGTTCACACCGGCAGGTATGGTGCCTGAATTTGCTGAGGCCGTATCAACACTCAAAAAAGGGGCTACCGTTTCTGCGCCAGTTCAAACACAGTTTGGTTGGCATGTGATCAAACTGAATGATAGCCGTGCTACCCAAGTACCACCTTACGATAAAGCAAAAGAAGGTTTAAAACGTACATTGCAACAACGTAAACTTGAACAATTGATGTTAAGTTTAAAAGAAAAGGCGAAAATTGTTGTTCCAGGCAGCAAGTAACAGCCGCTGTTAAACCCTTAAAAAAGCTTGCTGATGCAAGCTTTTTTTAATGCCCTCGACAGTGCCATTATTCAAAAAACTGTGTAATAATAAGAACCATTCTTATTCTCAACCATCCAACTCGTCATGCGTCTGTTATACAACTTAAAGTCTGGTGCTTTTGCTACGATCAGTGGCATTGAAGCCGTTAATGTCGATCAGCCATTAATGCAACGTTTAATCGCTTTAGGGTTTCGCGTAGGCAAACGCATTCAAGTGATGCGCAAAGCCAATTTCAATGGCCCCTTACACGTGAGGATTGGTTCAACCGACATTATCTTGAGAGAGTCTGAGGCAAAACTGATTCAAGTCACTGAGTAAGTGTTGTGTCAAAAAATAATTAACTCAAAGCAAGTTAGCCATCATATTAGTAAACAGCACAAATAAACATCATTTAATAACCCATTACTTAACCAAACACTATTTAACAAGACGCTATCGACAATGAAAAGAATCGCCCTGCTTGGCATGCCAAATACTGGCAAATCAACTTTATTCAATCGCCTTTCTGGCGCATCTGCAAGAGTCGGTAACTGGCCTGGCATTACTGTTGATTTAATGAGTGCCAAAATTTTAGTTGGCGGCCATATTGCTGAACTCATTGATTTACCTGGACTTTATGACTTGCATGGCTTCTCAGATGATGAGCAAGTTGTGCGCCATTTTTTAAGTAATAACGAAGTAGATTTGGTCTGTATCGTGCTCAACTCTACCCAAATTGATCGTCAATTATCACTCGCACTGCAAATTCGCAGTTTAGGCATTCCTGCCATTCTGTTACTCAATATGCAAGATGAAGCTAAACGTGCGGGGATTACAATTAATGCCGCAGCGATGGCTGCTCAAATTGGCATGCCGACATTGCAGCTAAGTGCTAAATATGGTGATGGCTGCCCTACATTACTGCAAAAAATGGCAGAAGTAATTGACCAAAGAGCACCAACAATGAGTGCTGATGATGTTGCGAAGCGCCTAGCAGCTGATAACCAAATTGAATTAGAAATGCAGGCAATTGTTAATAGTACCGTGCAAATTCCAACCACGCTTAACAATACAACCACTGACAATATCGACAAAGTGCTATTACACCCTTGGTTTGGCTTACCTCTTTTTATCTTCGCGATATTTTTACTGTTTCAGTTTATTTTTACTGTCGGCGCACCGCTACAAGATGCAATGGCTTGGTTATTTGATCAAACACGGGTCGTTATTCTCGATCCTTTGCTATCAACCGCGCCTAAGTGGCTGAATGGCTTGTTATTAGATGGTATTTATAATGGGGTCAGTACAGTCGCTGCATTTGTTCCAATTATTATCTTGTTTTTCTTGGTGATGAGCATGGTAGAAGACAGCGGCTATCTCTCGCGTGCTGCTTTTTTAATGGATGCGTTTATGGCAAAACTCGGATTAGATGGCCGCGGCTTTGTCATGGTGTTGATGGGTTTTGGTTGCAACGTGCCTGCCTTAATGGGCACACGAGTCATGCGCTCAAGAGGCATGCGCCTATTGACCATGCTGACCATTCCATTGTCTTTATGCTCCGCCCGTTTGCAAATATTTATTTTTATGATTGCAGTGCTGTTCAAACCGAGTCAAGCCGCATGGGTAATGTTTTCGCTGTATATGATGAGTTTAATGACCATTTTCATTACAGCACTGATCTTTAAAGGTCGCTTTATCAGCAACGAACCTTTTATTTTGGAGTTGCCACCTTATCGTTTTCCAACTGCGCATCAAATCTGGGCTAGAGGCTGGCAAGAAGTAAAGCACTTTTTAATTCGCGCCTCTAAATTCATTATCTTTGGTGTTGTGATGGTTTGGTTATTAACCAATTTTCCTAGCAACGTTCCCGCTGCCAGCACCCAAACCTATGCAGGCCAAATCGGCACTTTATTTGCACCCATATTAGATCCCATTGGTATTGATACGCATCTTGCAATTGCACTGATTTTTGGTTTCGTCGCCAAAGAAATCGTTGTCGGCTCTCTTGCTGTTATTTACGGCTTACAAGGCGATGCTTTAATCAGTCAAATGGCACAAAATCTTGACTGGGTACAAGGGATGAGTTTTATGTTGTTCAGCTTAATTTATACGCCTTGTTTATCCACGATCGCCACACTCAAAAGTGAATCAAAAAGTAGCGGCTTTATGTGGCTCTCCATTGTTTGGTCATTAGGATTAGCTTGGGTCGTCAGTTTTATCTTTTATCAAGGCGCAAGAATGCTTGGATTGTGACCCAAGCAACGAACGCTATAAATACGAGCAAAACGCTTTTGTGACAACGTCTTCTGCACGCAAATAAACGCAAGGGCTTACTGAGCCGCTCAGATTTGTTATGATGTGATGCCAATCACAACAAAGCGCGAGATTGCACAGCAATGGAAATATTCAAAGCCTCTTCGATATTATTTATCCTACTAAATCCTTTTTTGATGAGTGTATATCTCATCCAATTAATCAGAGATCTCTCTTTTAGCGAATTTAATAAAGTTGTTATCAGAGCTCATATCATTAGTTTCATCGCTTTTGTCATCTTTGCGATTGCGGGCGAAAGTATTTTTGAAGATGTATTTAAAGTTCGATTTGCTTCTTTTCTGATTTTCGGCGGTATCGTATTTTTAATGATTGGGGTCAAAGCTGTTTTTTCGGGTCAAATTACCCTGCTTGAAACACGAGGCGATCCTGAGCATATTGCTGGCGCTATCGCAATGCCTTTTATGATTGCCCCTGGCACACTGAGTGCTAGCGTATTGATTGGCTCATCTCTACCAAAAAATGGCGCCATCTTGGCAATCGCAATTGCTGTGGTTGGCTCATTAATCTCATTGATTTTATTTAAATTTATTCACGATCCATTGAAAAAAAGTAATGAGAGGCTGCTTAATCGCTACGTTGAGATTATCGGCAGAGTGGTCGCCGTATTTACAGGAACGTATGCAATTGAAATGATTGCAAATGGGGTGCGATTATTAGCAAAATAAAATGGTTCTATTCTTAGCAAGTATGATTCCATCAATGAAAATATTTTTGGTGAGCTAATAGCCGCTTTCTGCTAAAATAATGGATTGAAATTTAATTAAAATTCCAACGCCTTTCATGTCAAATCAAACCCATTTTTTAAGCTTACGCGGCAGCCCTGCACTCTCACAATTTCGTCTAGATAAACTTTACGCTTCGTTAAAAGCCAATGCGCCGAGTATTCAGCATATTTATGCGGAGCTCATGCATTTTGCATTCAGCGAGACTGCGCTAAATGCAACCGAACAGGATAGGCTGGCGCAGATTCTCAGCTATGGCCCTAGCGGTCATATTGAAGCGCCTACTGGCGAATTATTGTTAACAATTCCACGTATTGGCACAATTTCGCCTTGGGCATCTCGCGCAACGGATATTGCGCATAACTGTGGTTTAAATAGCTTATTGCGCATCGAGCGCGGTGTAGCTTATTATGTGACGACCCACAATGGCGAACCATTAAGTGCGAAAGAAAAAGCTGCACTGACTGCAGCTATTCATGATCGCATGACAGAAACCGTGTTGTCTTCATTAGCGGATGCAGAAAAGCTTTATCATCATGCAGACCCCAAACCTCTAAACACAGTTGATATTTTACAAGGTGGTAAAGTAGCTTTAGAAGCTGCCAACAACGAGATGGGTTTAGCACTTTCACCGGACGAAATTGATTATCTGGTTGAGAACTACATCAAAATGCAACGCAATCCAACTGATGTAGAGCTGATGATGTTTGCTCAAGCCAACTCTGAGCATTGTCGCCATAAAATATTTAATGCTGACTGGGTCATTGATGGCGTGCAGCAAGAG
>JBFJJY010000183.1:0-4251 GCA_041612055.1 Methylophilaceae bacterium
ATTGGGGGTGTTTGCTAATACAACGAATTTAAACCCTTTGAATCTTTGCTTCAATTCTGCCATTACTTCGTCTAGCCATGCCTTGTTATTCGCATTGGCATGCACCCAAAATAATACAGGTTCACTCACTGGAATTGTCTTAGGGGAGGACGTCACTAGTGCCTTCGGAAATGCCTTCTTCCAATTATCTCGCATCATGCCATTCGGGCAAACAAATATGTCTTGCATCGATTACCTTTCCGTAAAAGCGTACGATTTTGCTTTAAGTACTGGTTTTAATAAGTAAGAAAGGACTGACTTTTTACCGGTAATAATATCCACTTGCGCAACCATACCTGGAATTATCGGCAAATCTTTACCTAAGCTAGGTTTAAGCGTTTGTACTTTAACGATATAAAAAGCGTTGCCTTTCTCATCTACTATAGAATCGGCACCAACGCTGATAACTTTAGCCTCCATCGTGCCATAAATGGTGTAATCATACGCAGTCAGCTTCACTGCTGCTGGTTGATTCAGACCAACAAAAGCAATATCTCTTGGTTGAATTTTTGTCTCAAGTACCAAAGCATCATCTATCGGAACAAGTTCCATCACCTCTTTACCTGGCTGAATAACGCCGCCGACAGTGTTATAAAATAATCGGCTAACCGTACCGTTAACGGGTGATTTAAGCACAGACTGTTTGACCTTATCACTAAGAGCAACACTTGCTTCCGTCAGCGCATTTAATTTCGCAGTCGTTTCAGACAGTTCTGTCCGTATTTTGTTGAGAAAGCCATTCTCGGCTTCATTAATTTTTCTTTTAGCCTCTTCAATCGCAGACTGCACTCGGCCAACTTGTTCGCGTGCCTGATTGCGCTCTCCGCGTAGTTTTGAAGCATCGCGCTCTAACCGTAACAAATCAACTTCAGAAACCGCGCCGCTGGCTTGTAATGGCCTTGTCACTTCCAACTCTCGCATTGTTAGTTCTAAACCATCATTCGCTTGTTGTAAGCGTGCATAGGTTTCTGCCAGCTCACGTTGACGTTGTTTGGTTTGCTCTTGTAGCACCGCAATCTGTGAGTTTAATTCCTCTTTACTGGCGTTAAAAAGTTTGTACTCTTGCGCATAAATATCCGGCGCTTCAGCTTTAACTTCTTCACTTTCAATATAATCAGTCCCATTCGCTAAGGCTTTTAATCGAGACTGTCTTGCTAAAAGTGAGTAGTATTGCGAGCGATTTTCACGCAAGGATGAAACAGCTCGTGTTTGATCGATCTTCACCAACGCCTGGCCTTTGGTTACAACGGAGCCTTCATGTACTAATAGTTCAGAGACAATCCCGCCGTCATAAGACTGCACAACTTGCACTTGTTGCGAAGGAATAACGCGCCCTTCACCACGGGTAATTTCATCAATTTTGGTAATGCCTGCCCATACAATTAAAATCACCAAAGAGGCAATCATTAAATAAAGTATTTTTTTTGCTCGCAAAGGCGCTTGATCTAAAATAGCAAGCTCAGCATCTTCCATCCAAGCGCGATCTTCTTCACTTTCAGACGGCGCCCATTTTTCTAGAAAATAATGTACTGGCTTAGTTAACCAAGACCGCGCCATAAAAAAATCATGTGTCTTACCTAAGACTTTGAATAATGTTTGGCTCATACTGCTTTTCCTACCTTTCCAGTACGTAGCGCTTCAATCACTTGATCTTTAGCACCGTCCGCAACCACTTTACCGTGGTCAATTACAATAATTCTATCGGCCAAATCGAATAGAGATGAGCGATGTGAAATAATCATGACGGTTTTGCCAATTGTCGCTTCCTTCAATTGCTGTTTAACAAACTCTTCACCAGAGTGATCCATCGCACTGGTAGGCTCATCTAACAAAACAATCGAAGGCTCATGTAGCATCGCCCTTGCAATACCAACGCCTTGGCGCTGTCCGCCAGATAGTGTTTCGCCACGCTCACCAATCGCCATATCGAAACCATTGGGATGGGTGTTAATAAAGTCTGCAATACCACCAATGCTCGCTGCTCTTAATACCTGCGCATCATCTGCATGTGGGGTAGCAATCGCAATATTGTCGCGCATGGTTCCAAAAAATAAGTTGGTATCTTGCTGCACATAGCCAATACTACGGCGAAGTTCAGCAGGATCGATTTGTCTAGAGTCAATCCCATCAATCAAAATAGCCCCGCTGGTTGGCTGATACAAACCAAGCACCAATTTTTGCAAGGTCGTTTTTCCAGAGCCCATACGCCCCAGTATCACCACATGCTCTCCTGCTTTAATTTTAAAAGAGACATTATTTAAAGCACTGGTTTCTGTGTTTGGATAACCAAAACTGACATTACGGAACTCGATATCACCTCTAAATGCATTGCGAGACAAAAAGCTAGTTTCTTCTGGACGTTCTACCGGGCGCTGCATCACTTCATCCAGTGAAGTCAAAGCAACAGTTGAATTATGGTATTGCGTCATTAAACCAGCAGATTGAGAAACTGGCGCCAATGCACGCCCAGCAAGCATCGTACAAGCAATCAAACCACCCATTGTTAACTCACCCTCGATTACCAAATAAACGCCTAATAAAACAGACATCACATTCACGAGTTGTGAAATACCATTCGCACCATTGGTAATCGAAGCACTTAATAATTTTAATTTGGCGTTGACTACCGTTAAATAATAGGCGCTCTGCTCCCATTTGCGTTGCATACGGCCCTCTATGCCTAATGCTTTAATCGTTTCTAATCCGACTAAACTTTCAATCAAAGTGGCATTTCTAATGGCACCTGCTCTAAACATAGCCTCAGAGTGTTCCTGCATTTTGGTTTGGACACTAAACGAGTAAACCAACAAGACAATTGCACCAACAATGACAGGAATCACCATATAAGGATTAATCCAACCAATCACCAGAATAAAAATCAGGGCAAATGGAATATCAATTAATGTTGTAATCGTGGCAGAAGTAATAAAATCTCGCACTGTTTCAAATGCACGTAAGTTAGAAGCAAAAGAACCGGCTGAGCTTGGACGTAACTCTAAACGAGTGCCCAACACTTTTTCCATAATGCTTGCCGTTAATCTTACGTCAATCCGCTGGCTTGCCCAATCCAGGAAATAAGCGCGCATGGTGCGTAGAGCCACATCAGCAAAAACAATCAAAGCAATACCAATAACCATCACCCATAAGGTTTCAACCGATTTGTTTGGCACAATACGGTCATAGACGTTCATGGTAAAAATTGGCATGGCTAGCGCAAACATATTAATCAAAAATGCCGCAATCATAATGTCGCGATAGATTTGTTTGTTTTCTGTCAGCGCTCCCCAGAACCAATGCTTAAAGTGCTTTTTACCTGTAACCGGCGCTCTTGAATCAAAAGTAAATTTTGGTTTTGCTACAACAATATAACCAAGATAGCGTTTTTGTAATTCTTCAATAGATAGTAGAACTTCAGATTCACCCAGCTCAGGAAAGATAAGGCGTGCATTTTTGTTATGCTCATCCCAGCCTAATAAAACACAGGACTCATCGTGCTTTAGCAATAAAATCGCTGGCATAAACTCTAAACGAATAGAATCAATTGGCTTTTTTAACACATTACAGACGAGGTTGGCACGCGCGCCAGCGCGCTCAATCAAACTGGGTATCAACATTCCATTTTGCAAAGGCAATCCTGCGACCAATGCGTCTTTTGAAATCGCATTGCCGTGTAGGCGGCAAATCATTTGCAAACTATCTAGCAAATGATCTGTTACATTGCTTTGCTTTTTTTGTGGCAATTCTTTTGACAGATTTTCCATATTGTTTCAATGCACCCTATCTACTATTAGATTATTAAATGAAATTACGTCACATCAAACAACTAAACTTTATTTAATATACAGCATATTATAGGGCAAATTAAATCTAGTTTTCTAAGATTAGAATGCGCAATACCGCTCTATTCTTTTGATTGGCACATCCCTATATAACTATCAATCGCATATTTTCACATATGCCTGCCTATGGTAGACCAAAGCGATCACCAAATGAATACCACAAAATGATTCACATCAAACAATGCTGAAAAGTAATAGCGTTAACTTTAAAAACAGCAGAATGTAAATCCACAAAGCAATTATGGCGCTTCGGTACGATCTGGTTGATTATTAAAAAAAATGATTATTTGTGAAATTGGTGGAGGCGCGAGCCGGAGTCGAACCGGCCTAAACGGCTTTGCAGGCCGCGGCATAACCGCTTTGCTATCGCGCC
>JBFJJY010000184.1:0-4216 GCA_041612055.1 Methylophilaceae bacterium
CAACACCAAGCTTTAATTTGGTTTGTTGCTGAATATAGTCGACTAACGCCACCAATATTGGCTGTGCGCCGACTTTGGCTTGCTCTAAAAAACCTGTTACAAAATCGGGCACGGGCACACAAACGCGGCGGAAGGTTTTTGGCAATATTTTAATCAGTGCGGTGACTTTCCCACGCAACATGCCTGGCACTAACCATTCAGCACGCGTAGCGTCTAATGGGTTTAATAGTGCCAATGGAATCGTTGCGGTGACGCCATCTAATACATGGCCCGGCTCAAAACGGTATTTGAGGTTAATGGTTACGCCATCCATTTCCATGGTTTCAGGAAACTGGCTTTCCGTCACACTATCCGCCGTGTGGCGCATTAAATCGTCTTTGGTTAAAAACAATAACTTAGGATTTTGTTTTTCTGCCTCTTTACGCCACGCCTCAAAACCAATGCCATTGACTATGTCTTTTGGCACAATTTTGTCGTAAAAAGCGAATAAAGCATGTTCATCCACCAGCACATCCTGCCTTCTGGCTTTATGCTCTAACTCTTCAATTTCGGCGATAATGCGCTTATTTTCAGCTAAAAATGGTGCTTTTGACTCTAACTCCCTATTAGCCAAAGCTTCACGAATAAAGATTTCGTGCGACACTTTGGTATTAATCGGCCCGTAATGCACACGGCGTTTTGGCACAACAGTCAACCCGTACAAGCTGACACGCTCCCACGCGGTGACTTGAGCAAGCTTTTTATCCCAGCGCGGGTCTGTATAGGTGCTATTAGTCAGATTGCGCGCTAATGGCTCTATCCAATCGGGCTCTATCTTTGCTACACAGCGCGCATAAAGTTTGGACGTATCAATCAACTCTGCCGCCATCACCCATTTCGGTCGTGATTTCTTTAAGCAAGAACCTGGTGCTATATAAAAGCGAATGCTGCGCGCGCCTGAATATGCATCGTTATCGCCATCTTTAAAGCCAATATTACCGAGCAACCCTGCCAATAAAGCACGGTGAATTTGTTCATAATTCGCCTCTTTGGTATTGAGCTTGAACTCCATTTCTTCGGCTATTTCTTTTAATTGAAGATACAGCTCACGCCATTCTTTTAAGCGCAAAAATGACAGAAAATTAGCATGACATTGGTTGAGTAAATCCTTATTGGATTGTTTGGTTTTAAACGCGTGTTCATACCAATCCCAAATTTTCAGAAAACTCATAAAGTCTGAGCCTTCACCAGCAAACTTAGCATGCGCATTAGCCGCTGCTTCGCGTTTATCCATGGGGCGTTCGCGTGGGTCTTGCATACTAATCACGCTAGCAATAATCAAGACTTCTTGTAAGCAGCCTTCTTTTTTCGCCTCCAAAATCATGCGCCCAACGCGCGGATCGAGCGGCAGTCTCGCCAATTGCAAACCAATATCGGTAATTTTACGATTGGCATCGACAGCACCCAGTTCTTGCAACTGCATATAGCCATCGGAAATTAAGCGTGAGCTTGGCGCTTCTAAAAATGGAAACTGCTCGACATCGCCTAAGCGTAACGCTGCCATACGCAAAATCACACTTGCGAGTGAGCTGCGGATAATTTCAGGATCGGTAAATTCAGCGCGGTTATTAAAATCTTCTTCAGAATACAATCGCACACAGATACCATTCGACACTCGACCACAGCGTCCTGCCCGTTGCTTGGCGGCTGCTTGTGAGATTTTCTCGATTTGTAACTGTTCTACTTTGGCACGCGTGCTATAACGATTAATCCGCGCCAAACCTGCATCAATCACATATTTAATGCCAGGCACAGTCAATGAGGTTTCAGCCACATTGGTGGCTAATACAATTCGGCGCTGACCATGCGGTTTAAAGATTTTTTGTTGGTCGGCAATGCTTAAGCGCGCAAATAGCGGTAACACTTCAATATGCTTTAACTTAGGTGAACGACCTTGGTATTTACGCAAATGGTCTGCGGTATCGCGTATTTCACGCTCACCTGGCAAAAACACCAAAATGTCGCCATCGCCTTGACGTAGCAAATCATCTGCTGCGTCTAAAATCGCTTCTTCTATCGCCTCTTCTTCCTCATCCTCGGCTAGCCAGCGTGCTTCTGTTTTGCCTTTGCGCTGAATGCCGTGAACAGTAGTATTAGGCGTTTCATCTTCATCATCAATATCATCGTCTTGGGTATTTTCGTGCGAGATAAACCCTGCTTTACCTAACGGGCGATAACGCACTTCAACGGGATACGTTCTGCCGCTCACTTCAATAATCGGCGCATTCACCAGCTCACCTTTGGCATTTTTGCTGGCAAAGTGCCTACCGAAGCGATCGGCATCTATCGTCGCCGAAGTGACAATGACTTTTAAATCAGGGCGCTTGGGTAATAACTGTTTGAGATATCCGAGTAAGAAATCAATATTCAAACTACGCTCATGCGCTTCATCAATAATGATGGTGTCGTAGGCATTTAAAAACTTGTCGCCTTGCGTTTCTGCTAACAAAATACCATCGGTCATCAGCTTGATATAACTGGCTTCGGATGACTTTTCGTTAAAGCGTACTTTGTAGCCAACAATTTCACCCAGGGATGAATTCAGTTCTTGTGCAATACGGCTTGCGACTGAGCGAGCCGCAATACGGCGTGGCTGGGTGTGACCAATCAAACCTGACACACCGCGACCGAGTTCTAAGCAAATTTTAGGTAATTGCGTGGTTTTACCTGAACCTGTTTCACCACAAACAATCACCACTTGGTTTTCAGCAATCGCTTTGGCAATTTCATCGCGGCGAGAAGAAACGGGCAACTCTAAAGGATATTCTGGTTTGGGTAATTTTGCTAAGCGTTGCGCATATTGTTGTGTTGAGCTTTGCACCTTACGCGCAATCTCTGTCAACACCTTTTCTGCTGGTTTGTTTTGCTTAATGAAGTCTTTGGCCTGCCGTAACCGTCGACCCAATGGAAAGCGGTCTGCCAACATGCAAGTTGGTAACTGCTGTTCTAAATTGGAAATTAAAGTTTGCAAATCGCTCATAAGGGCGTGATTTTACCACGCTCACTATCAGTTCCTGCGCCAGCTATTCATTTCTAACCCGCAAAAAGCGTGCGAATCTTGGTTTACCTGCCTTGGTTTTCTCTTGATAGATAAAGGTGACTGTGCTACCGATGGCAGGCGGTTGTTCACGCTGTGCATCTGTAAAGCCTGTGCCTAATTTAAATTGTATGCCATTTGGTAATTCAACCAATAATGCGCCCATTTTTCCTGTATATTTTCCTCGTCCGGGCAGGTGCTCGACGACAATGGCTTCAGCATCAATATAAGGTTTAAGCTTTAACAAGGCATCACTACGGCCTGTTTCATACAAAGCATTAGCACGATGCAACATTAAGCCTTCTCCACCCAATTTCACAACCTCTGCCATCTTTTGTTTAAGTTGCTTTTTATCTCTAACGGTAAACTGTTTCACCAGTTTTAGATGCTGAACTTGAGTATTGGCAATAATGCGTTTGAGCGTTTGATAACGCGTAGAGAAATCGCCTTGCCCATGAGGTAATTCAAATACAAGATAAGTCACTTGGCGCCACTCGGCATCTATGGGCGTTTGCTTTCTCACAATGCCAGACACGAGATCGAACGCACCACGCTTAATCCACAACTCACCATCCAAAGGGCTTGTTGGGAAGTTTTCGATAAACCAAGCAGGGGTTGAAATTGAGTTGCCTTGTCTGGTCATCAGCTGTTTTCCATCCCAAACAGCTCGAATACCGTCGAATTTTTCACTGATTAAATATTGTGTCACATCAATATCATCATTGTAGATTTTGGCTAACAATACGGCATTGTCATTGCTTGCAGCAAGCGCGTTTTGTGAGGAAACAAGGGAGACGAGGATGACAGCAGACATCAGCAGTTGCTTGATGCACCGTCGCAAGCAGTTTTTCATTTTTATTCTTATTGGTTGTTTTTATTACTGCTTATCTTACGCCATTTATCTGTTTTGCAAAGCGCAAAATTAAAAGGCATTATTTATTTAAGGCCTTTATTTAAAAGTCCTTATTTAAAATTACTTATTTAAAACCTAGTGCATCTTCCATCACGTAATAAAGATAGCTTTGTTCTTGCACGCCATGCAACAAATGGGCATTGGGGCCACCAGCAAAAATAGCCACATCTTCTGCAGCATGCGTCTCATTTTCTAATGGCACTAACGCTTCTTGATGAAAATCTGGA
>JBFJJY010000185.1:0-4185 GCA_041612055.1 Methylophilaceae bacterium
AAGTTCTGTGATTAACATAACGATTACCTTCAAAATTCACCATATTAGCTAATGAGAAACATTGTCTCTCTTAATCACTTTCATTACAGTCAGGAAAATAATTTGGCAATCTAACTTGAAACATTGGTTTTTTAAATAATAAGCATCTAATACTACTTTTTCAAAAATAGACACTTCATCTCGTCCATTAACTTGCGCCCACCCTGTGACACCAGGCTTTAGCTTATCTACACCATATTCAGTTCTTAAAGTAATCAAATCATCTTGGTTAAATAATGCTGGCCGTGGACCAACTAACGACATATCACCCTTAACAACACTCCAGAGCTGTGGTAGTTCATCTAGGCTAGACCTTCGTAAAAAAGCACCAATAGGTGTTAAGTACTGTTTAGGGTTGCCGAGTAAATGCGTGGCAACTTCTGGGGCATCTACACACATAGATCGGAATTTAGGCATTTTAAAAACTCTATTCTCACGCCCTATACGATCAGACCAATATAGAATTGGACCAACAGATGTCATCCATACTGCAACTGCTATCGCTAAGTATGGGATTAATAAAAAGAAAAGTGCTAACAGAACTAAACTTAAATCAAATAAGCGTTTCATAGAAATAACCCTTCTGCCGTTGCCTTTAAACCATCAGCAAGGGTATAAGGTGGTTCCCAGTCAAGTAATTCGCGCGCCTTAGTAATATCTACCTGTAAGTTACTATAAAGGCGCTGCGAAACGTTTTTTTTTCCAATCAAACTAGCTCCAATTTCAATTATTTTTTGTGGCACAGGTAATAATCTCGATTTTACACCCAACGCTGCAGCACATTCTTTCAGTAACTCTGTAGTTGATAAATCATGACCATCAGAAACCAAAAAAACTTGGTTAGCAGCCGCTGGGTGATCAATACAGCACATAATTAAGCTTACTAAATTACCTACATAAACAAAACTACGCTTATTGCAAATGTCTCCTAATGGTAGGGGTATGCCTCTTTTAACAGCAAGCATCATACTTAGAAAATTAGCCTTAACACCAGCACCATATACCAGTGGTGGACGGATAATGACCACTTGCATACCAGTTTGCTTTGCAATCCCTAGAAGCCCCTGCTCTGCCTCCATTTTTGACAATCCATAAGCATCTTGGGGGTAAGTATCATCACTTTCTGTAAATGACCGATCTAATGCAGTATGTTCTCCATTCACCTTAACAGAGCTAACAAAAATAAATCTTTTTACGCCAGCTTCAGCCGCCTGTCTAGCAAGGTTTAACGTACCCTCAACGTTGACTTTGCGAAACTCATCTAAAGAATTGCTTGTTTTATCATTCATAATATGTACACGAGCTGCAAGATGAATTATCACTTTTACATCTTTGAGCGTATCGTACCAGCTGGTATTACCAGAAATGCTATGTGCTTGCACAACATTTACTTTTTGTGACAGGAAAAAACTACCACTTCTCACACATACACGAACTTTTAGATTGTCTGTCAGCATCCTAAAAACCAGCGATTGACCTACAAAACCAGATGCTCCTGTTACCAAAATCATGAAAGGCCTCGAAATGATGATTTGTCTGCTTCATACTTCAAGTCAGTCATCCAATGCTCCAACTGGCTTATCAACGTGTCACGGTCAAACTCGCGTAAGGTTATATCTACCCCATTCTTCCCCATGACTTCACGTTCTTCAAATGACATATGTACAAGTTTCAATACAGCAGCAGACAGAGCATTGGCATCACCTGCAGCACAACTAAAACCTGCATTAGCGCTATCCACCACTGTAGCACCCTCGCCATTCAGCATAGCTAAAACTGGAATACCAGCAGCCAAATAGGATTGCAACTTGCCAGGGATTGTCATAGAAAAAATTGGCTCATCTTTCAAGCTAACCAGCAAAGCATCAGCATGCATGTAAAAAGAAGGCATTCGTTCAACTGGATAGCGCCCCAACATAATTACACACCTCTGTAAGTTACGATGTTTTATTTCATCAGCAACCCACGATGCCATACGACCATCACCAACAATCAACCACTTAATTTTTGAGTGAGTTTTTAAATTTTCAGCTGCGGCTAATATAGATGGAAAATCTTGCGCGTCACCAATATTTCCAGCAAACATTACGTTGAAGTCATCAGATTGACACACAATCTCTGCTGCAGGTTGATCAGTACATCTGTTAAATACAGATTCCGCCCAACTCGGAAAATACACAATCCGAGTCTGTTTGCTCGCATACCTCTGAATTTGCGGGATAAAGCTTTTTGATTGTGCCAAAATCAAATCACATCGCCGATAAATAAAGCTAACCAACTGCCCTACCATACGCAAAACGAAAGAGGAGCGCACTGCGCCAATCGCCTGCAACGTATCTGGCCATAAGTCAAGCACCCAAAAAACGAGCGGTGCTCGCTTGATCTTACGCATCAAAGTAGCAGGCAATCCAACGGTAATCGGTGATGGTTCGTAAGCAAAAATTGCATCAAACTTGCATTTGCGTAACTTCCAAGGCCCCAATAGTGAGGCACTGACAGCAAAGCTTAAATAATTTAGCATCAGGCGCACCCGACCTTTTCCTCTTGATATCATAGGTACGCGAATAATCTCCGCACCCTGGTAATTTAAGAATCGTGCGCTATCATTAATATAGTCAGAAAAAACTTCACCATCTGGATAATTTGGCAAACCAGTGAGCACTTTAACTTGATGACCACGTTTAACCATCTCAACCACTAAATCATTAATTCTAAAATTTTCTGGCCAAAAATATTGGGTTACAACTAATAGATGCACAATTTAATATTTCTTCCAAACAACACGATTTACATAATCGGTATAACTCAAAATAATTCTCAATACTTTATCTGACACATTTGGCATTGAATAATCTTCAACCAGCCTTAAAACACGATTATTCCCGCGAGGTTGCATCTCTAATACTTTCAGTCCCTGCATAACACGATCAACTTCAAGACCAGTCATCATTACCGCAGCCTCTTCAAAACCTTCTGGTCGTTCATGAGCCTCCCTAATATTCAATGCTGGAAAATTCAATATAGAGGATTCTTCGCTAATTGTTCCACTATCAGATAGCACAGATCGAGCGCACATCTGAAGTTTCACGTAATCCTTGAATCCCATCGGTTTAAGCAGCTTAATTTGTGGGTGAAACTTGAGTCCCGCTACATCTAAACGCTTTTGCGTTCTTGGGTGAGTCGATACAATAATGGGTAGATTGTAGCCCTCCGCCACTTGGTTCAAAATAGTGGCGAGTTTTTCAAGATTCTGTGGTGAATCAACATTTTCTTCCCGATGAGCACTAACAACAAAAAAATTGTTTTCTGTCAAACCCAAGCGTTGTAATATATCAGAGTCTTCAATCCCAGCTAAGTAATGATTTAGCACCTCAAACATTGGACTGCCTGTTTTGATAACGCGATCAGGTGATAACCCCTCACTAAGTAAATAATCACGCGCTATAGAACTGTAAGTCAAATTAATATCAGCAGTGTGGTCAACGATTCTTCGGTTAATCTCTTCGGGGACCCTAAAATCAAAACAACGATTACCAGCCTCCATATGAAAGATAGGGATTTTTCTCCGCTTAGCTGGAATTGAAGCCAAGCAACTATTAGTATCACCCAATACCAACACGCATTCTGGTTGAATCTCCGCCAAAACTTTATCAGTTTCGATAATAATCTTGCCGATTGTTTCTGCGGCGGTCTCCCCCGCCGCATTAAGAAAGTAATCAGGCTTTCGAATATTAAGATCTAAGAAAAACACTTCATTTAATTCATAATCGTAATTTTGACCTGTATGAATAATGATGTGTTCACAAAACTCGTCCAGTTTAGCAATTACCCGCGACAGGCGAATAATTTCAGGACGAGTGCCTACGATGGTAGCAACTTTAATTTTAGTTTTCATACTTTTTCCGCAATCGTATCAGGACAGCCTCTGTCAAAAATTTCATTTGCCCAAAGCATCACTATCATTTCATCTTCACCTACGTTTGTTATATCATGCGTCCATCCTGGTACGGTTTCAACTATTTCTGGCTTAGTACCATCTGTAATAATCTCGTATTTTTCACTGGAAATCATATTTCTAAATCCAAAACGTGCCTTACCTCTAATCACTAAAAATTTTTCTGTTTTTGAATGATGATAATGCCCTCC
>JBFJJY010000186.1:0-4177 GCA_041612055.1 Methylophilaceae bacterium
GGAAAAAAATGGAAAATACACGGGGGGTTGCACAATAATGGCCTCGCTTGCATGAGCAAATGCCAACGATGCTGCGTGTAAGCTGGGTACGACGCCTGGACATAGCACAATCCATTCACGTTTGATATCCCAATGATGCCGCTTTTGGTGCCAATCAATTAATGCCTCAAATAGACTTTCTGGCTCAGCGGTGTAGCCAATAATCGGATGTTTTGCTCGCTCTGCCAATGCACGAGTAACAGCTGGCGGTACAGCAAAATCCACATCGGCAACCCACATGGGAATCACATCCGCGCGGCCAAACAAAGCGAGTCTCGCATCATATTTGAGGCTATGTGTGCCAGTGCGATTAATAGGTTGGTCGAAATCGAAATGGTCGGTCAAGTCAGTGTCTCCATGGGTGATGTGACTTTCCACAGTGCATCGATAAAATAATCTCTATGATCAGAAAATAACTCAGTAATCTCAAAGCCATTGCGTGTCGCCAGTTTGGTAATGCCAGTTGTAGAAAACTTGTGCGAATATTCCAAATGAATGGCTTCATGTTTTTTGAAATGAAAATCTTGGCCTGCGGCATCAATTGTAACAGTTTGATCTTTTAGCGAGATTAAATAGCTTTCCATCGCGCCTAATACGGGATGATAAAAGCCATAATGTTCAAAGGCTGACACATCAAAATGTGCGCCTAATTCTCGATTCATTCGGACTAATAAATTGAGATTAAATGCCCGTGTCAGACCATCACTGTCGTTATAAGCGCGATTGAGAATGGAAATCGCTTTCTTCAAATCAAAGCCGATTAACACATAATCCCCGATATTTAAAGAGGCTTCTAATTGTGTTAAAAATGCGTCAGTTTGCGCTTTATTAAAGTTGCCGATATTAGAGCCCAAAAATAAGACCAGCTTACGATTGCTGGATATTTTTTTGAGATGATTCAGCCCTTGAAAATAATCAGCCACAATGCCATGAATATACAAATTTTCATTCATGCTTAGGTTTTCATCTAACAGCTGCATGGCTTTTTCAGAAATGTCGATAGGATAAAAATTCACTTTACAATCATTACCCAAAAAGCCGTTAATAATAAGCTCGCTTTTATGTCCGTCTCCTGCACCAAGTTCAATAATATCGATTTCAGCTTCATGGATAATGGCGGGCAGGTCGGCACTGATTTTTTGCAGGATAGAAAACTCAGTACTTGTTGGATAATAATCAGGATGTTGCGTGATTTTTTGAAATATTTCGCTACCAATATCATCATAAAAATATTTGGCAGAAATCGACTTTTGCTCAGTACTAAGCCCCGCAATAACATCGGTAAGAAAGCTCGCTCGGTGCAAGCGAGTTTGATCTGTTTCAATCAGGTTGGTAATTTTCAAACGGTATCCTTAGCTAAACGGATGCCTGAAAACATCCAACGTTGGTGTGGCAAATAAAAGTTGCGATAACTGTGACGATAATGACCTTGTGGCGTAACGACGCAACCGCCGCGCAAAACAAACTGGTTACACATAAATTTACTGTTATATTCGTTCAATAGCCCATCAAAGGCTTTAAATCTTGGGTAGGCCGCGTATTGACTACTCGTCCAACACCAGAGTTGCTCAGACGCATTGGCATCGTTAGGATGGTAGCTATCCGTTTGAGACGCTGGTTGGCTTGCTGCAGTGTTGAGATAAATCTCCAACTCTTGTTCGGTTGGTAATCTAAGCCCTTTCCATTTGGCAAACGCATCTGCTTCGAAATAGCTAATATGCGTCAGCGGTCTGTGCATGTCTAATGGCACTAAGCCGTGCAGTGTATATTCAAACCATTTTCCATCAATCATAGACCAATATAAAGGATGGTTGATAGTGGTTTGGTTAATCCAATCCCAGCCTTGACTTAACCAATATTGCGCCTGGCAATAGCCGTTATCCTGCATAAAAGCGAGAAATTCACTATTGGTCACTAGGCTTTGGCTAATAGAAAATGGATAAAGATAATGTCGATGTCGTGGTCGTTCATTGTCGTAAGAAAAGCCTGAATGGTTTGTATCATTTAAATCGGAATCCCTTGATACCGAATCACCGTAACCAATTTCGACTAAGCCTTCTTCAATATGCGTCCAAGCCGCTATAGGTGCTGGTGCAGCAGGTAATGGTGTTTTTACATATTGGGTTTTTACTACGTTGCTAGCCAAAATGGTTTTAATATCCATATACAGCAGCTCTTGATGTTGTTGTTCATGATGTAAGCCAGTTTCTATTAGCGTAGCCAATTCATCGGTGATAGACATCTCTGATAATAGTGTGATGATAGCTTCATCAACATACGCACGATAACGCATGATTTCTGCGACGGTTGGTCTTGATAAATGGCCACGTTGTGACTGTATTGTATGTGTGCCGACGGCTTTGTAATAGGAGTTGAACAGGACGTTATAGGCATCATCCATACTTTGATAGTGCGCCTTAAATTTTTTTAAAATTACTGTTTCAAAAAACCAAGTGGTGTGGCCTAAATGCCACTTAGGAGGACTCACTTCAGCATTGGGCTGTACGACAAAATCTTCAGTTTCAATATGTTTACAGATATCAAGGGTTGTTTGTCGTATTTGTTGATATCTTGTGATGAGTGTTTGTTTAATCATTATAAGTTGTTTTAATCAAAGACCACGGGTTAGGCTGTCACTTTAACATTGCAATCATGATAGATAAATGACGCAAAGGTAAATTAACATAGCGACTACTAAGGACAGCTGGGATGGTCGGAGGTTCTCAATTTTTTAAGATGGTCTAATTTGAGGGAATGTATATTGAATGCTGTGAGGCAGCTTTTAACCTGAGCAAGCTAATTGAATCAAGCGCAAGTCGATGGATAAAAAAAGGGCCTACAAAGTTGTAGGCCCAGAGAGAGACGATAAAAATGCTAACCCACGACGTGTCCAAATTTAACTCTGCGTTTCAATTAGACTTTGTAGATTTACCTTAGTAAATTGCAGTTTACAAAAGAAAACTGCATTTAAAATTGCAATAAAAAGGCAAAAACCACCTTAGTTTATCTAATTAAACAACCGAATGCCTAAGTCACTTCTGTTTCTAGCGTTAACTCAAGTTCTAAATCGAGTTCTTCCATTTGATAAAACAGCGAATCATCCCAGCTAACAATATCGCGCGTTGCTAATAGACGATCGTAGATATTCATATATTCGGTATAGAGTTTGTCTTCTTCATCCAGTAATAGTTCATTTGCTGCTGTCATTACACACCATCCAATGCAGTTGTTGTTGTGTTAAGTATTACTTCGGCAGATATAAAACAATCTTTAGATTAAGGACGCGAAGTCATGCTTCATTCATTTGCTGGATACTGCAAAATTTGTATGAATATTGGATATTGCAGCATTTCTTGCACGATTAATATCTTCAAAAAATAGTTATCATGTTGATTTATATAAAAATTTTAAAAATTAATTAGCTGGTATAAGTTTTGCAACTAATTGAAATCAGTTCATTGATTTAATTATTTTTTTAGGAGTTCTGTATGTTTAATATCGTATCGTTTGCAAGATTTTTATTATTACCAATGATTACTATGGCAATGTTGAGTAGCCAAATAAGTGTGGCAGCAGCAGCGACCCCAATTGGCCTTTGGCAAAGCGTAGACGACAAAACCAATAAGCCACGTTCGCTGATAAGAATTAGTCAACACGATGGAAAGTTGAATGCAGTCATCGAGAAGGGTTTATTAGAAACCGATACTGCAGATGCCGTTTGTGAACAATGTACTGACGAACGCAAAGGGCAAAAAATCATCGGGATGACGATAGTGAACAATTTAACAAAGAATGGCGATCAATATGATGGAGGCACTATTTTAGATCCAGAGAATGGCAAAACATATCAATGTAAAATGAAGCTCAATGCAGCTGGTGATGCATTAGAAGTACGCGGTTATATCGGTATTTCTTTAATCGGACGCTCACAAATTTGGAAACGTATCGAGTAGTTTCCATCAGGAATGTTAATAAATCAGAATGAATGATGAATTATTACTTGGAAATTTTCTAAAATGACTGTATCATGCGCGGCTTGTTGTTGATTTGGGTGCTTAGCTCAGTTGGTAGAGCGTCGCCCTTACAAGGCGAATGTCAGCGGTTCGACCCCGTTAGCACCCACCATTCAACAATAAAA
>JBFJJY010000187.1:0-4169 GCA_041612055.1 Methylophilaceae bacterium
CAACGGATACGATGCTGCCGATAATAATGCGCCAACTTAAGCCAGCTAAAAAAATGACAAAGCAGCCAGAAGCGGCGACTAATAAAGAAGTGCCTAAATCTGGTTGTTTTAAAATAAAAAGTACTGGTGCAATCAGAATAAAAAAAGCAATCGCAAAATCAAGTAAGCGCAAGGTGGTTTCTCGTTGAGAGAAAAACCAAGCCAGCATCATTGGTACAGCAATCCGCATCAGTTCAGAAGGTTGAATTTTCATGACGCCCAAGTCTAACCATCTTCTGGCGCCATGACTGACATCACCAAAAAGCGCAACACCTAGTAATAATATGATGCCTAACAAATACAATGGAGGAGCCATTCGCTCCATCAGTTGCGGTTGAATATTGGAGACGACCCACATGATCGATAATGCAATTGCAATGTTGATTAGCTGCGCATTAATTCTGCTGATATCTTCTCCTGCAGCGCTGTACAGAACGAACAAGCCGACAAGCATTGTGAACAATATGCAGTTCATCAATATAGAGTCGATATGCCGAGATAAAATATGGAAAAAATGATTAATCATGACCAGTTTCCGCTACTGACGTATTTGCAGTAATTTTTTTAGGTGGCTGCGGTTTTTGTGCTGGTTCAGGTGGTTCCTTGCCGAGTAAATAATAATCCATGACTTGTCTGACAATAGGGCCTGCAGCGGAACCGCCATGCCCACCATTTTCGACAATTGCCGCAATGGCAATGGTCGGATTGTCTGCGGGAGCGTAGGCGATAAACAGCGCATGATCTCGATGCCGTGCGTCAATATTCTTTTCATCATATTTTTCATTTTGTTTAATGCCAATTACTTGTGCCGTGCCTGTTTTTGCCGCAATGCTATAACCCGCATCTCGACCAACTTGTGAAGCGGTGCCGCCAGGTAAAGTCACGTCTATCATCGCGTTTGTTACAATTTCTAAATTCTCTTCGGTTAATGCGATTTGGTCAGCCAATATTGGCTTGACCGCAGTTGTCTGAGCAGTTTTTACATCAGTAATTGCGGTGACTAAATGCGGTTTCATTGCGGTGCCTCTGTTGGCTAGGACAGCAGTAGCATAAGCCAGTTGCATTGGCGTAACTAAGGTGTACCCTTGCCCAATACCAACAATAACGGTCTCGCCAACATACCAAGGCTGCTTAAAGCGACGTTGTTTCCATTCAGGCGTCGGTAACAAGCCACCATTTTCTCCGTTAATATCAATACCACTTTTCTCGCCAAAGCCAAAATGACGAACAAAAGAGGTGAGCTTTTCAATGCCTAATTCAATGGCAAGACCATAAAAAAATGTATCACAAGAGATGGTGATAGCGCGACTGACATCAACAAAGCCATGACCACCGACTTTCCAGTCACGGTAGCGATGAGAGCTGTTCGGTAAAGTAAAGTAACCAGGGTCTTGAATTTTAAATGGCGGTTGGCGTTTACCCGCTTCAAGGCCTGCTAATGCAACAAACGGCTTGAAAGTCGACCCTGGTGGATAAATGCCCCTTAACGGACGATTAATCAACGGTTTATCCGCAGATTCGTTTAATCGACGCCAATTCTTAGTATCAATCCCACCCACAAATAAATTAGGATCAAAGGTCGGCATGCTGACTAATGCTAATACCTCACCTGTTTTAGGTTGAATCGCGACTAAAGCGCCACGTCTATCACCAAATCCTTTTTCAGCAATTTCTTGTAATTTAAGATCGATGGAAAGTGCTAAATTATTACCTGATGTCGGCGCTTTGCTGGATAGCACACGAACGGCTTTTCCATCTGCATTAATCTCTACTTGTTGGAAGCCTGTTGTGCCATGTAATTTCTTTTCATAATATTGCTCGATACCGCTTTTGCCGATATGGTCAGAGCCCTTATAGTTTGAAAGGTCGTTCGATTCTTTTAGATTGGCTAAGTCGTCGTCGTTAATGCGACCGATGTAGCCGACAATATGTGCACCTAGTTTGCCATTCGGGTAATGCCGAAACAATCTTGATTTAATATCTACACCAGGGAAGCGAAAGCGATTAGCGGCAAATTTGGCTGCTTCGACTTCATTTAAATGGGTGCGTATTGGAACTGATTCAAATTCGTGTGTGCGCTCTTTTAGTTTATTGAACCGTTTAATATCACTGCTTGATATTTCGACAAGCTTACTAATCTCAGCAATGGTTTCTTCTAGATCATCAACCTTTGATGGGGTGATTTCTAAGGCGTAAACGAAAAAGTTGTGTGCGATTGTAATCCCATTTCTATCAGTGATAATGCCTCGCGTTGGAGCAACAGGAATAACGGAAATGCGATTATTTTCTGCAAGCGCGTGATAATGATCATAGCTGACCACTTGTAGAAAATAAAAACGCATGATGAGTATACTAAAACCAATCACTACAATCAGTCCAAGTACAGCTAGACGCAGCTTGAAATGATGCAATTCATTTTGATAGTTTTTTAACTCTGGTCGACGACGCATTTAAGTTTAGTTGGCCTCGTTAGATGATGATTGCGTAATAGGACCCAAAAAGAACCGCATCAGTTGTAATAACAAAACGCCAGATAGAACGGGCCAAAAGTAATGCATGCTCGGAGCTTCGTTACCAGAAAATAGCTTTAATATCAAAATCGTGAAGCGCGTAAAAATTAATAAACCAAACGTAAAAAATAATAATTGAAACGAGCTAAACAATACTAATCTACGTTGAAAGAACAGTGCGATATAAGCAGTTAACGTAAATGCCAAAGCATACTGACCCAGCAAGCTGCCCGTGGCTAAATCTACCAATACGCCCGCAACCCAGGCGGTACCGATGTTGCAAAAATAAGGTGCACGAAATAACCAGTAAATTAACACAACCAGCATAAAGTCAGGCCGTAAAATAATGCCTTCGCCTGTCCAAGGAAAAAGTTGAAAAAGCAAAGCCAAGAATAAAGTGCCGTAAACTGATAATAGACTAGGTGCGCGCATCTGGTTTAGCCTTTTTCTCAGGGGTTGTGGTTGCAGGCTCGTCGTCATCAGTGTCTGATGGACTACTATTTGCCTCTTGTGATTCGGGCAATTCTAAAATCAACAGTTGTAAGTGGTGACTTACTTGAGCTGTTGGGGTGCTAATGATTTTTGCAAAAGGTGATTTTGGATCTTGGTTTATTTTTGTGACAGTTGCAACTGCTAAGCCAGCGGGATAAATGCCGTCAATACCAGAAGTGACTAGCTTGTCCCCAATTTTAATATCCACATTGGATGGCAAGTATGGAATATCGAGCGTATTTCCGCTCTGCCCAAACGCAATGGCGCGCAGTTGATTGCGCTCAACCTGCACAGGAATGGATAAATTTTTATCCGTAATTAATGTGACTTCACTGCTAAATGGATAAACACGAGTCACTTGTCCTAATATGCCCTTCGCATCAACGACAGCCTGACCTGCTTGAATGTTGTGTTGGCTACCACGGTTCACAACGACTACGTTCCTAAAAGGGTCTCTACCTGTATGTGAGATGTCGCCTAGTACTGCCCGTGGGTGAATCGGCATGTCGCCGCCAAGTAAGCTCCGTAGGTGAGTATTTTCTGCTTGTAAAGTATTGAGACGCTGCAACTTGATGGCATTTTCAAATGCTTGTTGTTTGAGCGTGTAGTTTTCTTGTACCAATTGATTATGCGCAGAAAAATACTTCTTAAAGTCTCTAATAAATTCACTTGGAATATTGGCGATTCGCTCAATCGGGTGTAATCCGCCAATAAAGGTTTGGCGGACTTGAGATAGATAATTTAGCTTAGCGTCCACTGCCATCAAAATGATGGACAGTGCACAAAAAAGTACCATGCGCGAAAATGGACTTGCGCCACGAACGAAAAAAGCAGGAGTTTGTTGAGGCTCTAGTTTCTGATGAACACCTTTAAGCATACCGTCGCAATGGATTTAATTGAAATGCATCACGATTACTCATGCGCAAATACACTACCTAATTTATCCATATCTTCTAATGCACGACCGCAGCCGCGAGCAACGCAAGTCAGCGGATCTTCTGCAATAATGACAGGCAGACCAGTCTCTTCCATTAGTAAACGATCTATATCACGCAATAATGCGCCACCGCCTGTGATGACCATGCCTTTTTCTGCAATGTCAGCACCTAATTCTGGTGGTGTTTGCTC
>JBFJJY010000188.1:0-4154 GCA_041612055.1 Methylophilaceae bacterium
AATTGAAACACCTAGATGGTGAATGGCAAATTGTGCCGTTGGCTGAATAACACTTAATTAACTAGTAGATTATGGCAAATAATACAGAAAAGCATGCAGGGAAAAACGTCGTCGTCGTTGGAACGCAATGGGGTGATGAAGGTAAGGGAAAAATTGTTGATTGGTTAACGGATCAGGCGCAGGGTGTGGTGCGATTCCAAGGCGGACATAATGCTGGACATACCTTAGTGGTTGGGCAGGGAGATGCGCAACGCGTTTATAAATTAAATCTTGTCCCTTCAGGTATTGTTCGTGCGGGCGTGAATTGTTATATCGGCAATGGTGTCGTATTAGATGCGGGCCATTTGCTTAAAGAAATAGAAACGTTAGAAAAAGATGGCTTGGAAGTTAAAAGTCGCTTGAAAGTGAGCCCTGGCTGTCCTTTGATTTTGAGTTGTCATGTGGCTGTTGATGTTGCACGTGAAGCAAAACGTAGCTTCGAGAAGAAGATTGGCACAACGGGCAAGGGAATTGGCCCAACTTATGAAGATAAAGTGGCACGTCGTGCATTACGCGTATATGATTTATTTTATCCTGAACGTTTTGCGGAAAAGTTAAAAGAAGTGATGGAGTATCATAACTTCGTGTTAACTAATTATCTTGATGCACAACCTGTTGATTATGAAGCACAATTGGCTTTAAGTATGCAGCAGGCAGAAGCCTTGAAGCCAATGGTGGCTGATATCTCTGCAGAACTTTACGGTGCTTATGCTCGAGGTGATCGTTTATTATTTGAGGGTGCGCAAGGCACATTGCTTGATATTGACCACGGTACCTACCCTTATGTAACCTCTAGCAACTGTATTGCAGGACAAGCTTCAGCGGGAACCGGCGTAGGCGCTAATATGCTGCATTATGTATTGGGCATTACCAAAGCTTATACAACCCGTGTTGGCGGTGGTCCGTTCCCAAGTGAGCTAGATATTGAGACGGAAGGTGCGCCAGGCACGCAGATGTCAGTAGTTGGTCAAGAAATCGGAACAGTGACTAAGCGTAAACGCCGTTGTGGCTGGTTTGATGCTGCTGCGTTGCGCCGTTCTGCGATGATTAATGGTTTAACCGGCTTGTGCATTACCAAGCTGGACGTGATGGATGGAATTGAAGAAATTAATATCTGTATTGGCTATGAACTCAATGGAGAGAAAATCAATCTATTGCCTGTTGGTGCAGATGATGTAGAGGGTTGTGTGCCCATTTACGAAACCCTACCAGGCTGGCAAGAAAGCACTTTTGGTATTAAAACATGGGATGGACTGCCTAAAAATGCACAAGACTATTTGAAACGTTTAGAAGCCGTTTGTGGTGTGCCTATTGCCATTGTATCGACGGGCCCTGAGCGCGATGAAACGATTGTGATTGAACATCCGTTTAACTAATATCGATTGATTATTATGAGAGTGGGTCGCCGTTGATACTGCGACCTATTTTTTTAACCATGAATATCAAAGTAGTTTCTTAGCATACTAGGCTTAAATATTGATTTTTATTAACGAATTCGATAAGCTGAATTGAAGCGAGAAAAGAATAAAGGTTAACATTGAAAAATACAAATCAACGTCTAGCATGGGCGATTACGGGCTCTGGACATTATTTGCGAGAAGCCTTACAGATATTAGCCTCTATTCAAGAAGTTGATGTCTTCCTCAGCAAAGCGGCAGCTGAAATTATTAAACAATATGGCTTTCAGGCACAATTAGAAGCAATGGGGCACCGTGTTTTTCAAGATAAAACGGCCAGCAGTGTTCCCGTAGAATTCTTTTATGAGGGGCTCTATCATACACTGGTGATTGCGCCAGTAACCTCAAATACGGTTGCTAAAATGGCTTATGGTTTTTCTGATAGTTTGGTTAGCAATTTGTATGCACAAGCAGGGAAAACACGTGTACCAAGTATTGTGTTTGCCTGTGATACTGCGCCTGAGCTAGAGTCTGAAGCGCCCAAAGAGAATATGGTGACTGTTTATCCACGTCGAATCGACTTAGAAAATGTGCAAAAATTAGCGCAATTTGAAGTAACGGAAGTTGTTGCTAGTATTGAGGCATTAGAAACGGCGATTGAGCGTAGGCTGCATGGTCATTAAATGGCGTATCAATGAGCACTGAACATTTACTTTTTGTAACTGGGAAGCTGGCAGAGAAAAGCTTAGATAAAGTGTTGCGTCAAATTCAAGCGAATAGTAAAACGCCACAATTTAAATACCGTATCGAACAGATTGGCGTTTCTGTTGCAGCACTCATGACTCCCGAGCTCATTGCTAAACGCTTAAAGAATGTTGGTAATGCAAAAAAAATGATTTTGCCCGGTTTGTGCCAAGGTGATTTAAGTGTATTACATAGACAATATGGTATTCCCGCTGAGCGTGGCCCTGAAGATCTAAAAGATTTACCACAATATTTTGGACAACAAGGCTTGGCGCCCGATTTAACCCAGCATAGCGTTGATATTTTTGCGGAAATTGTCGATGCGCCCGACTTAAGTTTAGATGCGATTCTAGCAAAGGCACAGCACTACAAATCACAAGGCGCTAATGTCATCGATTTAGGTTGTTTACCCAATAGACCATTTAATCATTTAGCAGAGGCGATTCAACTGCTGAAAGGGCATGGCTTTAAAGTAAGTGTTGATTCAATTCAGCCTGATGAGTTGTTGCTAGCAGGTAACGCAGGTGCTGATTATTTACTCAGTTTGACAGAAAAAACCTTATGGATTGCCGATCAGGTTGCGGCTACACCAATTCTGATTCCAGCTAAACCAGGCAATATGGCTTCTTTATACCGTGCGATTGAACATTGTATCAAGCGCAATAAACCATTTATTGCTGATGCAATTTTAGATCCGATTCATTTTGGATTTTCCGATTCTATTGTTCGCTATCATCAATTACGTAAAAAATATCCTGACATCGCTATCATGATGGGCGTAGGGAACTTAACAGAACTCACGGATGCTGATACAACTGGCATTAACGCGATGCTGTTTGGTTTGATAAGCGAGATGAATATCAATGCAGTGCTAGCAACATCGGTAAGTCCGCATGCAGTGAATGCCATCGCAGAGGCAGATGCGGCAAGGCGTGTAATGTATCGTGCAAAGCAAGATAATCGCTTACCAAGAGGGTATAGCAATCATTTACTAGGTTTGCACGATCGAAAGCCATTTCCATATAACGCTACCGAAATAGATGAAATTGCTGTTCAAATCAAAGACCCTAGTTTTAGAATTATGGTGAGTGATGCTGGTGTACATGTGTTTAATCGTGACGGTCATCAATTAGCGGTTGATCCATTTGCTTTTTATAGCAAATTGGGCGTTGAACAAGATGCCTCACATGCTTTTTACTTGGGCGTAGAATTAGGACGTGCACAAATTGCATGGCAGCTTAAAAAACGCTATGTTCAAGATGAAGAATTGAACTGGGGTATCAGTCTGACCAATAATAAGCAAGAAAAGATAAAGCATCGAGCCGCATCGATGGCAGAAAAGAAACTAAAAAATAAATGATATATGAAACCATTATTGTCAGTAATGATGTCAATGGTGTTGCTCATGTAACACCATTTGGCGTGAAGTATGAAAATGATCTAGTGGTTATTTCGCCATTTAAACCATCAAAAACCTTAAGCAATATATTAGCAACACAATCGGCCACCATGAATCTTACTGATGATGTGCGTGTATTTGCTGGCGCTTTAACCAAACGACAGCCATGGGATTTGTTACCTGCTAATCAAATTCAAGGGATGAGGCTGAAAGGCTGTTTAACGCATGTAGAATTGTCATTGGTTGAAGTACGTGATGATGCAGAACGGCCACAATTAGTGATGCAACAGCTAGCAACAAAACAACACTCAGCATTTAAAGGCTTTAATCGTGCGCAAGCAGCAGTCATTGAGCTGGCTGTATTAACCAGTCGTTTACATTTATTACCGAAAGAAAAAATCCAGTCAGAACTCAACTATCTTCAAATTGCAATCGACAAAACGGCAGGTGAGCGTGAATTGGAAGCATGGGGCTGGCTAACGGATAAAATTAATCAATACTACAAAGAAAATAGCAAATGACGCAATTGTTAATAAGTGTTAAAAATCTAGATGAGTCGCGAATTGCTAGGTATG
>JBFJJY010000189.1:0-4117 GCA_041612055.1 Methylophilaceae bacterium
TAGAGCAGCGGACTCATAATCCGTTGGTGCCGTGTTCGACTCACGGGGGGGCCACCAAAGAATAAAAGGACTCGGAGAAATCTGGGTCTTTTTTTTTTGAGTTGTGCTTTGAGAGTAGAAGTTTTTACTGGTTGAATATTAAATTCATTGGTATAACGTTTGCATCTCATTTTAAACTCTTCTTATATATTTCATATAAACGCTACTTTAATTAGTCTGGAATATTAGAGAGTTGCCAACGAGAGCATTCTTCCTGAGTATAAACAACATGATTTTTATACGTCTATTTAACAAAACCAAGAGATTTAACTTATGACAAAATTGAATGACTAAAATGAAGAAGTAGTGAGCTGCTTGTATTTTTCTTCAACCACCTCAGTTGGGGACTGCAATGGCGCAAACAGTAAAAATCATAGATCTAATAGAATCAAGATTTAGCATTGCCTTAACACACCCAGCAAGGGTGTTATCTGTTAGTAATGACATCGATAATCTTTTAGGATTTAAGGAAGAGGTCTTTCGTAATGGCAATATCTCTTTGCAAAGCCTTATCCATCCACATGACCAAGACATTGCAGACGTTTTGTTCTCTAATGAAATGCATCCTGCATCAGGTATCTTTAATATCAGACTAAGACATGCTGATGGACGCATTCGTTGCCTTAAAGGACAATACACAAAAAATTTAGAAGGTTCAGCTAAAGTAATGACATTGGACTTGCTGCTACAAGATGCTAAAAGCCTATGGCAACAGCAAGACGATCAAACCATGATGGTGAACTTTAAAGCGATGATGGATAACACAGATGACTACATTTACTTCAAGGACCGTAACCACGTATTTACAGCTGCAAGCCAAACCTTAGTTGCCATTACCGACCCTGCTGAACATTGGACGGACTTAATTGGTAAGACTGATTACGATGTATTTTCTGAAGAATATGCAGACATTTACTACACTTTAGAAAAGCAAGTGTTCTCAGGCGTTCATTTAGCTCATGAGGTCCAAGAGACATTAGATAAAAACGGCAATAAAGGCTGGGTTGATAATCGAAAGTACCCGATAAAAAATGATGAAGGTGAAATAATTGGTCTATTTGGAATTGCTCGTGATATTACAGAGCGTAAGCTAATTGAAGAGGCATTGCGAAAAAAAGAGCTGCAACTCAGCTTAGTTCTGGAAGGAAGCAATCTTGGCTTTTGGGATTGGGACATATCATCAGGCAAAGTGGAGCGCAATCATATTTGGGCAGAAATGCTGGGGTACACCTATGAAGAGATGAAACTCACCACAAACCAATGGGCAGACTTTCTTCATCCAAATGATTTAGAAAGTGCTTGGAAATCTATTTATGATGCACTCGAAGGCCGCACTTCAGAACATGAGTTAGTATATAGAATGCGTACTAAGAGTGGTGAGTATAAGTGGATATTAGACCGTGCCAAAGTTGTACTTCGAGATGAGCAAGGCAAAGCTCTTCGAATGACTGGGACACATACAGATTATACAAAACGCAAAGAAGATGATAAAAAAATTAATGAGAGCGAAGAGCGTTTACGTCTTGCACTCAGTGCCGCTAATCAAAGTTGGTTTGAACTCAATATAGCCAGTGGAGAAGTTTCATTCGGTCCTGAATACGCTCATATGCTTGGATACGACCCAGCCAATTTTCGTAGCAGCCTACAAGAGTGGCTTGAAAATATACACCCAGAAGATATCGAAGCTGTTCGAGAATCATTGCAGGAATGTCTTAGAAATGGTGGAACTAAAAGCGCAGATTACCGCCGACGCAATAGTTCAGGTGAGTGGGTATGGCTTAATAGCATCGGTAGTATTGTTGGATGGGACGAGAATAATCATCCTTTAAGAATGATTGGCATACATACCAATATTACAGAACGTAAAAAACTTGAGTCTAAGCTTATTAAGCGGGCTAATTTTGACTACCTCACAGGCTTATCAAATCGTGGCCATTTTATGAAACAAGGCGAAGTCGAGTTGTCACGCGCAATTCGTTATCACAAAGCATTATCTTTACTGATGATAGATATTGATTCATTTAAAAATATCAATGATGCCTATGGGCATCAGGTGGGTGATCTTGTTCTGAAAGCTTTAAGTCAAATCTGTCAAGAGGCGCTACGTCAAGCTGACATAGCTGGACGATTAGGTGGTGAGGAGTTCGCAATCATTTTGCCGGAGGCTGATTCTCATATGGCACTTGAGGTGGCGGAGCGACTTAGGGAAGTTGTCTATACAACAAAAATGAACAGACCTAATGGCTTGCCGATAAATTTTACGGTTTCCATTGGCGTTACCTCACTTGATAATAAAAACCTTGATATTGATATGTTGCTTAATCAAGCTGACAAAGCGCTATACGAAGCTAAGAGGACTGGGCGCAATAAAGTTTGCGTTTGTTAGTGCTTACTCAGTAGAAAGCGAGAGGTCTCTGTGTCTATTTACAATAGACGACTTAATTTGATGACTATTTTCTACAGCCAAAGAAATAAAACAAAGACCAATACTTATATGGACCTAGTCAATTAAATGAACAGACATCCCCTCGATGCTGTTGTAATACTCTGCTTCATAATCAACTGGGCTAACCTAGCCATTGTTTGAGTGTCTACGTATACGATTATAGTAGCATTCAATATATTCAAATATAACCTGTTGAGCCTCATGTCTTGTTAAAAAACGTTCGCCCTAGATTGCTTGTTTCTTTAAAGTTGCAAAGAAACTTTCTGCTACCGCATTATCCCAACAATTACCGCGACGACTCATGCTTTGCGTTAGCAGGTATTGCATGATGAGTGAGCGGTAATTTTATGAGGCGTATTGCACCCCTTGATCAGAATGCACCATTACTCCTTCTGGTTTACCACGTGTGATTATTGCAGCTTGCAAAGCATCACATACCAACTGACGGTCAATGCGTGTACTCATCTGCCAGCCAACCACCTGACGGCTGTACAGATCCAGAAGTACCGCTAAATAGAGCCAGCCCTCATCAGTGCGAATGTAGGTAATATCACCCACCCATACTTGATTAGGACGAGTTGCCGTGAATTGACGCTCAAACAAGTTTGGCGACGCACCATACTTGTGATTGGAGTCAGTCGTGCGTTTAAATTTACGACAGCCTCTGGCACGCAGACCTAATCTTTGCATGATGCGGCCTACGGTTCGCACACTCTCGTTAAAACCTTTTGCTTTAATCTCAGCAGTAATGCTTGGCGCGCCAGCACACGCTTTATGAGCGCGATAACTGATGCTGACGGTCTCTTTAAGTGCCTCTTTATATGGATTTACAGGACGATGAAGCCAAGCTCGATAGCCACTACGGCTAACGGCCAAGGCTTCACAAAGAGCTTTCATCTGGTATTGAGTCATGTGTTGTTGCATAAACGTGTACTTTATCGACTTGGGTTGTTGATGAAGTACACGTGGGCCTTTTTTAGAATTTCGTTGACCTCAGTTAAGTGCGAGACCTGCTTTTCCAATTCCCGTATACGCTGCTTGTCGCTACTCATTGATGCAGATTTAGTCACGCCTATACTTTTACGGTGTTGTCGTAGCCAGTTATCGAGTGTGGAATAGCCAACTCCTAATTGTTGGGCTATTGTGGCAATGGCAGATTCAGGATGACTTTGTACGTATTGAATTGATTCTTGCTTGAATTGTGCGCTGTATCGTTTGGTCATGCTATTACCTCTAAAGTTAGATTAAATCTTTAGAGGGGCTACTTGTCCACTTTTTTGACTAGGTCCAGTAATATATTGGTCCTTTAATGATAGGACTAGGGCTAAAGAATGGATTATGTCAGATTCACATATGGTTTTTTGGGAAGTTTCTGCATAGGCTCGGTTTTTTTCGGTAGAAATTAGGACGTAACTCATTGAACGTATTTACTTTTTAAGAAAAAATGGTATAATGCGTCGAATCACAGGTTCGGCATAGTTTCAGTTCGCCGAGTAGAATACCCAGTCCCGGAAAAAGTTACTTAAAAATCTTCAGCTTATCAGCCATAATTTTACTAGTAATCTGTACTCATAATCCGTTGGTGCCGTGTTCGACTCACGGGGGGGCCACCAAAGATTTTAAACAATGCAA
>JBFJJY010000190.1:0-4069 GCA_041612055.1 Methylophilaceae bacterium
CCAATCAACGTGCTTTTGCCATCGTCTACGCTGCCGCAGGTCATAAAGCGTAATAATGAATCGTTATGCATGGTGTTTTCTTGATTCTTGTCTAGGTTATTTGTTGTCATTAGAAGTAACCCTCTTTCTTGCGTAATTCCATCGAAGCATCAGAGGTTTGATCATCCAAACGGGTTGCACCACGTTCTGTTATGGTGGTTGTAGCGGTTTCAATGACAATTTTTTCAGTCGTGTCGGCATCTGAGTAAACAGGTGCTGTGCAAGTAATATCGCCAACAGTTCTAAAGCGAACTTGTTTGCTGACAATTGTTTCGCCTGCTTTTGGTTTATTAATCACTTCACCATTGGCGAGCGGAACGTTAGCAGGAATGATGTCGCCATTTCGCAAAATAACGTCACGATTGTGCGCAAAATAGATACTTGGTAATTCAAGCTTTTCACGCTCAATATATTGCCATACATCCATTTCAGTCCAGTTGGAAATTGGGAATGCACGAATATTTTCACCTTTGTGTGTACGTGCATTATATAAATTCCACAGCTCTGGACGTTGGTTTTTTGGATCCCATTGACCAAACTCATCACGGAAACTCATGATGCGTTCTTTCGCACGGGCTTTTTCTTCGTCACGGCGCGCGCCGCCAATACAGCAATCAAAGCCAAATTCTTCAATGGCTTCTAATAGAGTTACTGACTGGTGTTTGTTGCGCGGTTCATCTGGGTGTTTTAATACAATCGTGCCGCGCGCCATAGAATCTTCTAATGAACGGACAATCAATCGTTCGCCAATTTCTTCTACACGGCGGTCACGAAACTCAATCACTTCTTGATAGTTGTGACCAGTATCAATATGCATTAAAGGGAAGGGGAAGCGACCTGGTCTAAAGGCCTTTTCTGCTAGACGTACAATACAGAGCGAGTCTTTGCCGCCTGAAAATAGCAGAACAGGATTGCTACATTGACCCGCGACTTCGCGCAAAATATGGATGGCTTCTGCTTCTAGCCAATCTAAGTGTGATAATGTTTTTTTAGTCATAATATTCAATAGCTTATTCTATTTAATTTAAATTCTTATTTCTTTACATGCAGTCCGCACTCTTTGCTATTAGGGTCTTCCCACCACCAACGGCCAGCACGAACATCTTCACCCATCGCTACCGCACGTGTACAAGGCGCGCAGCCAATGCTAGGGTAGAATTGATCATGCAATGCGTTGTATGGGACCTCATACATACGGATGTAAGCCCAAACTTCTTGCTCAGTCCAGTCGTTTAATGGATTAAACTTTTCTAGTTTGTTGCCTTCGTCAAACTCCCGTGTTGGTAAGCTTGTTCGCGTGGCTGCTTGCTCTGCGCGCATGCCCGTTACCCAAGCTTGTTTGCCTGCTAGCGCACGGCGTAATGGCTCGACTTTACGCATATGGCAGCAGGCTTTGCGTAGCTCGATACTTTCATAAAAAGCATTAATCCCTTTAGTGCGCACATAGTCTTCGACAGCATCATGTTTAGGGAAAAACACAACAGGTTTAATCTCGTATTGCTTTTCGACTTCACCCATCAGCGTGTAAGTTTCAGCAGGTAAGCGACCTGTATCCAATGAGAAAATCTCAATCGCTAATTTTTCTTTTGCGATAATATCAGTCAACACCATATCTTCTGCGCCATAACTATTAGCAAAAGTCATCGCGCTAAACTCAGTGCTAGCTGCCTTAAGCAAATCCAACACAGCGGCGCGCTTTGTTGTCACACTGTTTTTTAACGCATCGGTTAATTCAGGGGACGTGGCAGGATTACTCGCCGTTGGTTTTAGCATGGTCACGCCGAAGTTCATTAGCGGCTCACTCTACGCCAGACAGGAACATCGTCAACAGCGCCTTGATAAGGTTGTGTAAAGTCATTCAAGCTGGCAATAGCTTCTACTGCATTACGACCTTCTTTGATTAAATAACTATCAAAGCCTGAACGTTTTAAGAAGTACAACTGATCGCGCATAATGTCGCCAACCGCGCGTAATTCATTTTTAAAACCATAACGAGTGCGTAGTAAGTTACCCAAGGTAAAGTTGCGTCCGTCGGCAAAAATTTGCACGTAAATGGCAATCACTGGCAAGCTATTTAAATCGTCAAACGCATCCACTAGTGATTCAATAGGCTCGTGCGTTTGTAATACGATACCAATTTGACCCGCGGCCATACGCTCAGCTAGGCTATCTTGTTTGGCTAACCATACTGTCAGCGGTATTAAGACTTTACCTGCAGGAATCTCGGTTGCATCGATTTGTTTTTGGGTAAAAGTCTCTTCACCATGCAATTTAAACATGACCACTTTACCTGCTTGTTTGCGCACAGGTTCATCGCCAAATGTTGGCGGGATAACGCGTGTCCATTCATCTTGCGCAATTTGGTTACCTTTAATTAATTGGCTCATGCTGATACCTCCGCATTGTCTGCATACACATGTGCTTTAAATGGATCCATACCAATACGTCTAACGGTATCAATAAAACGCTCTTCAGCGGTGCGCTCTTGCACGTAAACATCAATCAGTTTTTGCACCACACTTGGCATCTCTTCAGCAGAGAAAGAAGGGCCAATGACATTGCCTAAGCTGGCATCGTTGCCTTGTTTGCCACCGATGGAGACTTGATACCACTCAGTGTCGCCTTTATCCACACCTAGAATACCAATATGACCAACATGATGATGACCACAAGCATTCATGCAACCTGAGATATTGATTTCAATATCGCCGATATCATGCAAATAATCTAAGTTATCAAATTGCGCTTGAATCGATGTGGCAATTGGAATGCTTTTCGCATTGGCTAGACTACAGAAGTCGCCACCTGGGCAGCAAATAATATCGGTCAATAAACCAATATTAGGTGTTGCTAAGCCCGCCGCACGCGCTTTTTCCCAAACGGCAAATAAATCGCTTAATTTAACATCAGCCAAAATCAAGTTTTGCTCATGCGATACCCGCAACTCGCCAAAGCTATATGCATCTGCTAAATCAGCCACGACATGCATTTGCTCGCTAGAAGCGTCACCTGGCGCTTGGCCATGGCTTTTTAACGATAATGTGACTGCACGATAGCCTGGGACTTTGTGCGCATGTACGCAGCGTTTTACCCAAGCGGCAAATGCAGGATTGCTCGCAATCTGCGTGTCGAAGCTGGCATTGTTAGCTGGTAATGTTTCGTAAGGCATTGGCTCAAAATAAGCAGACACGCGGTCGAACTCCGCTTGCGTGATGGTGAGTGGACCGTCTTTTAAATGTGCCCATTCTGCTTCTACTTGTGCTTTAAATGCCTCAATGCCTAATGCTTTGACTAAAATCTTAATCCGGGCTTTGTATGAATTATCGCGACGACCATGAATATTATAAGTACGGATGATAGCCTCACAGTAGCTAAGCGCATGTTGCCATTCTAGGCTTTCGTGAATCACAGAGCCTAAGATTGGTGTACGGCCTAAGCCACCACCAACCCATACTTTAATGCGTAGTTCATCGTTTTCGTTTTTAAAGAATTCCATGCCGATATCATGCATTTGCACCACAGCGCGGTCATCTTTGGTACCTGAAACGGCAATTTTGAACTTACGTGGTAGTAAGGCAAACTCAGGATGGAACGTGCTCCATTGGCGCATGATTTCAGCAAGATGCTCGGCGACTTCTTCGCCCTCTTGTAAAATAGAAGGGTTGTGCGAAGGGAACCAGCCGCGGTTGTGACCCTCTGGTAATGTGTCGAACTGACAGGCTTTGTAATTTGCTTCGATATACGGGATCAGCCCCGGGTGCAGAACTTGTACGTGGTATGCTTCGTTGAAATTATCAGTGATAATTTTCCAATTGCAGGGACTGTCAGCGGTCATATTAAGAACGCGGATAGTGTCCGGAATATTATAGGATGCCAAATCAGTGGTAATTACATTCCCTAAAAAGTCTTCTAGTGAGTTGGCATCTGGATCCATGTTGATCCAGATAAATCCGAATAAGTCTCGGCATTGAATTTCCTTTAAACGCGCTTTCCCACATGGGCTACCTTGCGGAAAGTCTTCGTCGTTAGG
>JBFJJY010000191.1:0-4032 GCA_041612055.1 Methylophilaceae bacterium
GAGACACTAGCACTGGTTCATTAACTGTTAATTTAGGTAACGTTAAAACAGCGCCAGTTGCTAATGATGACAATATTCTTGTTCAATTGAGCAATGGTAATGGCGGCTCTGTAACCGTGAAAGATGCATGGTTATTATGGAATGATACTGATCGAGATGGAGACCCGCTCACCATTTCATCAGTGACGAATGCTACATCACATACCAATGGTGAAGTAGTGGATAGCTTAAGCGGTAATAACAATAATAGAACGGGGTCATTTAACTATGAAGCATCAGACCCTGATGGTAATACTAACCCTGCTGTAGCGAGAATCACGGTTAATAGTAGCAGCACCTTAAATGGGAATGGATTAGACAATATCCTTATTGGTGGTAACGGTAATAATACTATCAATGGTAATGAAGGTGATGATGTCTTGGTTGGTAATGGTGGCAATGACACCTTGAATGGCGGCTCAGGTCGAGACCTACTGATTGGTGGTACTGGTAATGATACGCTAACAGGCGGTACTGGTGCAGATGTGTTCAAATGGGAGCTTGGTGATAATGGTACAACCGGTTCTCCAGCTAGGGATGTCATTACCGACTTTAGTGTGGCTCAAGGTGATGCGCTTAACTTGAAAGATCTGTTAATTGGTGAGAATGCGGGTAACTTAACTAATTTCTTACATTTTGAGACTTCAGGTGCGAACACAATTGTGCATATAAGCCATACTGGTGGATTTGCTGGCGGATTTAATGCAGCGCAAGACACACAAACAATTACATTAAATAATGTAAGTTTGACTGATCTTGGTGGTGCAAATGATGCTGCAATCATCCAGAGTATGCTTGCTAACAATCAATTGATTGTTGATCAATAAGAAGGTGTAATGAAGCAGTAAAAAAGCTCGAGCTTGCTCGGGCTTTTTTATTGAGTGGAATCGTCAATATAACGTCGATTTAATGGTTTGTTTGTTCAAATGTTATATTGCTGTGTTGATTATGATGATTTATAAATAAACATGTGGAGGTAATAATGCCTTATGTATTAAGAAGTGAAGATGGAAAAGTGCAAGCCGTGAGTCACGATGTCGTTGCTGGTTGGGAAGAAGTGCAAGCAGGTGATGCCGAGTATATTGATTATCTGGCAGCCGCTATCAGTAAAGAAGATAAGTTTCGCGAAAGCGATATACAGCTGGCAAGGGTGTTGGAGGATTTAATCTCACTGTTAATTGATCGTGACTTTATCCGATTTACTGATTTTCCAGAGCCAGCACAGAAGCGACTTATAGAACGGGAAGGCTTGCGTGCGAGGAAATCAGAACTAAACTTATTATCTGACGAAGCTGATTTTTAATTATAGGCAATGAATCATCAATAATAAAAAAGGTAGCACTGCTACCTTTTTTTATTGTTTGTCACTCCATTGCTAATATTGTCTTTATCAAATCTAGGCATTACCTATTTAATTATAGGGCCAGTTGATGCATCAATGCCCAGTTCAGGCAGCGCTGCTAATTCCTCCTCACTTTGCACGCCTTCGGCAATCGCAATTAGGCCAATAGAGTGTGCAATTAAGCAAATGCCTTTTAAGAACGCCTTATTGCCTGGATTTTTATCTATATCGCGAATAATAGAAGCATCTACTTTAATATAGTCTAAGTTTAAGTCATATAATTCACCTAGTTGGCTAATGCGTGCGCCAACATGTTCTATACCAACTTTGCATCCAATGACTTTCGCAAACTGGCAGAAAGTAGTAAATAAAGGCAAGTTTTCAAATACACTTTGCTCACCCACCTCTAACCAAAGTCTATTAGCAAGTGTAGGGTTGTTTATGAGTAATTGTTTAAGATAATCATGATAATCTGTATCAAACATAGCATTGGTTGAAACGTTCACGGCAATGTTTTTTTCCGCATCTTTTTTTAGAGATTTAATTGCTGTTTCTAATACTAATAAGTCTATTTGACCAACTAAACCAAGTTTAATTGCCCATGGAATAAACTCACCAGCAATAAGCCATGGCCCTTTTTCGACCAGCTGCAGCCTTGCAGGGCTTTCGAATTGGATTATTTTGCCAGCGTTAGAGATAACTGGGAATTCGGCGAGTTTTAGCCTTTTTGCCTCGATAGCTTTTGTAAGCATCATTCTCCACTCGGCCTCATTATGATTTTCATAAACAGTAACATCTGCTGTATTGATCCAATTTAAAATATCAGCTTCTGATGGATGTGTTTTTTCTTTAATTGTTTTAATCAGAGATTGCAGTCCACCGAGGCGTTCAGATTTTTTGATATGGCTTGAGTGAGTATATAAACTGAATCTATTAGATTGATCTTTTAAACCAGCAGCATCTATTAGAGCATGCTCAATTTCAGCACATAAACGATTTTGGTCAATCGCATCATTAGAAAAAACAGCAAAATCAGCACCTGTTAATCTACCGGCAATTAGAGATTTACGTTGCTGGCAGATGTTTTGTAGCGATAAGCCCATCCTTTTCAAGGCTGCATCTGTTGCTGCAGAGCCTATTTGGCGGTTAATTTCTGCTAAATTTTTAATATGGCATACAACAAGCACTCCTGATGTAAAGCTATCATCATTTTCAATGTGAGCTGAAATTCTATTATTAAAATATTTGCGATTCATTAAGCCAGTTATTTCATCATAATTTGCCTCTAGCCGCATTTGTTCAAGCAGTGTTGATTGATCATTAAACATATCTTTAATTCTTTGAGATAAATGATTTAGGGCTTTTGCTAATGATTTAAATTCTGATGTATTGGGTTCTTTGATTGAAATAAATTTCTTATCACCAATCGATTCAGTCATCGCGACCATTTCACCTAATGGGCGCAAAATTATAGTCAATAATAGAGAGCCGACAATTCCGCAAATAAATGCAATAATAACGCTCGTGCCAAGCATGAATTCTGTACCAAGCCATAAATCCTCATAGGCAAAATCAGTTGAGCTTGCTAATGAAAGGACGCCATATTGCGTCCAACCATCTTGAATCTGCGCCACACCTGGGTTAGGGGAAATATGAACCAACTGCTTAAACCAGTGAGGAACCGAGTTATCTACCTTCTCATTCACACGCTCTGTGATTAGTTGATTATTTGGGTCCGTCAATCGGATATATTGATAATGTCCATTATCAAACTGTGCCGACAACATTAAGTTAACAGCGACAGGGTCTTTTTCCATTTGCGAGATGGACAGCGCCAATGAAACAGCATTGTCTGTATTTTTCATTTCCAGCTGCTGTTCTAAGTAGTTTCTGCTTGTTGCTGTATTAATAATAAAACTAGCACCAAATGCCAGCACCATTATTAACAGGATTGCTAACCACAACTGTTTAATTAGTGACATATTTATTCCTAACTATAAAATTACTCAATACCATCATTTTTAATCCGTGTTAATACATCGCTCCACCGAGAGAGCGATTTTAATGAACTACCTTTTTGATTCGTTGTATTGCCTACCCATAATCCTGCACTATTAAAGCTAAAGACCGGCCTTAAGTCATTACGCCGCGAGCTTTTATGTATTTCTGAAATCAGGTTATCCAAAATCATTGGTTCCGCCGTTGGCGACTCATAATAACTCAGTACCATATGGGCTTGAAAAACTTTACTGTGCGGACCACCAATTTGCGCCCTAACATAGGTCAACTTTAAACGCTCATCAGGGATACCTAGTGCACGCAAAAACGTATATTTGGCGATGCTGTAATCCTCACAATCGCCTTGGCTTTTACCTAAAGATTCTAGTGGTGTTGCCCAATAATCGCTAGTGTTCCAATTATCCTGATCACTAACAAAATCAATATGCTGATTAAAAAATGCATTAATGCGTTGTAACTGTTCCGGCTCAGATGCGGAGCGCAGACTCATAAAAAGAGATTCTAGCTCTATGACGCGTTGTTTGGCTTGATTACCGTAGCGTTGCTCAGCAAGATTCGCAAGATGTCGAAAATCTGTGGCGATTGCCACTTTAAAAGTTATAAAAATAATGAAAGTGATGCAAAAAAGACAA
>JBFJJY010000192.1:0-4021 GCA_041612055.1 Methylophilaceae bacterium
CGGCTGGCTTATCGTCCACTTTAGGGTAAATCACATGCGCAGGCATAATCGCAGGCAACCCTTCATCAATCATTTGCCTAAAAGGTTGCATATCATTTTGCGCAATTTGGTCAAACTCACGCTCATCAATCGGAATGCTGACATGCGAATCTGCCACTACATAACCATGCCCTGGAAAATGCTTACCCACTGCTGCCATGCCACCTTTTTTTAGACCTTGCATCAAACTAAACGCTAAGTCATTAATCGCACGGGGATCTAAGTGAAAAGCGCGATCACCAATGACCAAACTATCCCCATAATCCATATCTAAGATAGGCGTAAAACTAAAGTCCACACCATGCGCCCGTAGCTCAGCCGCCAATATCCAACCTGCTTCCACTGCTAACGCCATGGCTTTTTTACGGTCTTTGTCCCAAATCTTACCAAACTCGCGCATCGGCGGAATCTTAGTAAACCCTTCTCTAAACCGCTGCACGCGACCACCTTCATGATCTACTGCAATGAGCAACGGCGGCTGACGTACCTTATGAATGCTGGCGGTCAGTGCTTTTAACTGTTCACAATTCTGAAAATTACGCGCAAATAAAATCACGCCGCCGACTAATGGATGTTGTAAACGACGAATATCATCGGCTGTTAATTCTGTGCCGACAACATCCAACATCACGGGACCTAGAGACATATATGCTTTCTATGACTAAATAACAATTATTTTATAACACTTGCAATCGATAAAGCGAAGTCACTTCTTTCGAGCGTGCCTTATGCAATGGGTCTGATGGATCGCTTGCCTTTCCGTGTTTAGGTTTAATATCCATTTTCTCCACTACCGTTAAACCTGCATCGGCAATCCAATTTTGCAGTTCTTCATGCGTACGAAGTGCTAAATGTTCTGCAAAATCTGAAAGGATTAACCAAGCTTGCCCATTGATAGCTAAATATTTTTTGACACCTGATAAAAACCCTTTCAGCATTTGACTATCTGGGTCATAGACTGCTTGTTCAATTGTGCTATTGGCTTTGGCGGGTAACCACGGTGGATTGCAGACGATTAAATCAGCAAGGCCAGCATCCGCTGGTGGGAACAAATCTGCTCCAACGATTTTGACTTGGTCGGCATAGCCTAATTTTTGAATATTATGTTTAGCGCAGACGAGCGCGCGTGAAGCCAGCTCTGTCGCAATGATTTTTTTAACACCACGTTTGGCTAACAATGCCGCAATAACGCCAGTACCCGTACCAATATCAAAAGCAACGTCTACTTTATCGATGGGCGCGGCATTCACCAGTTCAAGATACTCTCCGCGCACGGGCGAATATACGCCATAACTTGGCGTAATCGTCGCGTCTAGTTGTGGAATTTCTACCCCTTTTTTATGCCACTCATAAGCGCCAATTAAGCCTAAAATCTCACGCAGTGAAACCAAGCGCGACTGATGACTTTCACTTTTGCCATAAGCATGTTCACATGCGTCAGCAATATCAGGTGCGCGGTTATAAGGAAGCCGATAGTCGCCTGTTAACTCGACCAACAGCATGCCCAAAGTACGTGCACGTTCGATTTGGCTTTTACGGTATAAATGAAATTGATCTTTGGGGCTTAATTCGACGCCCGTTTTTAATTCTTTATTGCGTTTGTTTTTCGCTTTTGGTTTTAAATCTCGGTTGTCAATCCGTCGCGAAATCGCTTGTGATAAATGTTTAGCATTCTGAAAATCACCGCGCCATAACAAAGCCGTGCCTTCGCAAACTAATTTATACGCAGCATCTGCTTTCAACGTATCCTTAATCACTTGGATTGTTTTAGGTGGTTTGTTATTGGCTGCCGACTGCCAAATTGCTTCTTGGGTTTTATTGTTTTCTTGCCAAGTGATAGTAGGTTGTGTCAAAGGGAATCCTGTAAGGTCAATATAAAATGAAGTGCTAAGAAATGCGGCTTCGTTGATAATCGAAAAATAACTAGGCGTTTCGATGCAGACAGTCTAGTACGACAAGTCAGGAACAACGCTATTTTTCGTTTATGGACGAAGTAATGTCTAGTTTATCACGGAGATAGTCGCCGCCGAGGTTTATCGCCAATATCAAACTCATCAAACTCGCTCCAACCAATAGTACATAATGCGGGGCTACTAGCATATAACGCACAGCATCGCGCAACATTGCGCCCCATGAAGCATTCGGCGCTTGAATACCTAAACCAAGAAATGACAAGCTGGCTTCCGCAATCATAATACTCGCTAAGCTATAAGTCGCTTCGACAATTAAGACGGAAAGTAATAGTGGCAGAATGTGGTAGCACATCAGCCTTAATGGGTTTGCTCCCAACGATTCAGATGCTTGCACATGTTGGCGATTACGCAAACTTAAGGTTTGTGCACGGGTCAACCTCGCATAACCGACCCAACCCGTCAAACAAAGTGCGAACATGAGATTGACAATACCTGGGCCTAACACCGCAGCAAAAGCAATCGCTAACAAAATACCGGGGAAAGCTAAGAAAATATCGGTAATTTGCATGAGCACTTTATCTAATTTCCCGCCGTAAAAACCTGCTAACAAGCCCACAGTAACGCCAATCGACATCGTCACAACCGTAACAACGACAGCCACGACAAACGATACTTCTACGCCACGTAAAATACGTGCCAAGATGTCACGGCCTAAGTCATCTGCGCCAAACCAATGCTGCCAACTCGGATAAGCCAGCACATTGTGTAAATCAACGGCATTGCCATGTAAATCCAAGAGACGGCCAACAATAACGGCAACCAACCAAAAAGCCAGTATGCTTAATACACTTATTTTGATCATCCTCGACATCTCAAGCATGCCTCATTCTAGGGTCAACCATGCGGTAGGCAATATCAGTTAAAAAGTTAATCACCACATAACTTAAGGCAATAGCCAACACACAGGCCTGTGTCACTGGATAATCTCGTTTTTCGATGCTTTCAACCAGCAAACGACCAACGCCATCCCAACTGAAAATCGTTTCGGTAATCACAGTGCCTGCTAACAAACTACCCATTTGCAAACCAACAATCGTCACAATCGGCAATAAAGCGGCACGTGAAGCATGGCGAATGATGACCGTCCGCTCGCTCAAGCCTTTCGCTCGTGCCGTACGGATAAAATCTTCACTCAGCACTTCTAATAAACTGGTGCGGGTCATTCTGGTCAGGATGGCGCTAAGACCAAAGCCTAAGGTTAATGCAGGGAGAATAATTGCGGTCGGCTCATCCATGCCACTGACTGGCAACCAACCCAACCAAACGGCAAAAACCAGCATCAGAATGGGGCCTAACCAAAACACAGGCATCGCAGACAAACGTACACTAACAATGGTCACCACAATATCTTGCCAATGGCCCGCTTTAAGCGCAGCATATACGCCTAATGGCACGCCGACAATTAAACCAATCATCATGGACAACAGAGCCAACTGAATACTGGCTGGATAGCGCGTTTTGAACAACTCAACAATGGGTGTTTTAGTATGGATTGATTGGCCCAAATCACCATGCGCCAGCTTGTTTATATAGTTGCCAAACTGACTAATTAGCGGTTGATTGAGGCCTAACTGCTCGCGCAACGCTTCGCGGTCTGTCATGCTTGCTGATTCGCCCAGCATGACTTCAACTGGGTCACCTGGCACGAGATGAATCAGCAAAAAGGTGAGCACTAAAACACCGAAAATAACGGCAATAAAACCGAGCAACCTGCTAATCATTATCGATTTCGACCGTTGTACCGACTGGCACCATATCAAACAGCGCGATGATATCGGCATTACGCATGCGCACACAACCGTGCGAGCCAATCATGTTCATATCCGTCGAGTCGGGTGTGCCATGAATATAAATATAGCGTTGCATGGTATCAACATTGCCCAAGCGATTTTTACCGACTTCTTTGCCTGATAACCATAATATTCTGGTTAGTATCCAATCTCGATTGGGCTGCTCAGCCATCAACGCTGGTGTGCAAATTTCGCCAGTTGCTCTGCGGCCAACAAAAA
>JBFJJY010000193.1:0-3993 GCA_041612055.1 Methylophilaceae bacterium
AGTTTATTACGATCAGCGTTTTCTGACGCAACCAGCGCATTGATACCTTGCCTGTCCTTAAGTGGCAATGCTTTGGCATCGCGCACTGAAACCAAGCCATTACTGGTCAGTCCAATCGCACCGCTGGCATAGTGTGACGCCAATTGTGTATGACGTTCTTGCATGCTATTTTTTAAAGCATTGATTGCCGGCGTGTCGACTTCTAAATTAGGTGCTGCCAATGCGAAATGCATTGATAAAATTGCCGCCATTACCACGATTAACTTCGTCAATATGTGCTTCATTATCATCCCTTTTATTTTGTTTCTGTCTTTGTGGTGTCGGATGCGGATGCATCGACGGGCTTATCTGCCGTTCCTTGTTTGATTTGCCACACATCATCAATAATTTTATCGGCAGCCTCTTGTGCTGCGGCTGCTGGGAAATAAATATTAATCGTCACGCATGCCGTTAATGTGGCAGCTAATAGTAGTACTAAAATATTTTTTTCCATTGTTATCCTTTAATTCCTTTATTTAACAATCACCGTCGAATTACTGTCGGTAATGCGTTTAATCCTACCTAATAAATCTGACAAACTGACTTGTTTGTTATACCCATTCACATTCACTGCAGGAATACCACTACCTTTAACGATTATATACCCACCTGGCGTTGACGCGACGCCACCCATTTCACACATATCACGCCGCAATTTACAACTGATGCCTATCTTGTCGTAGTTAAACTCATCAAAAAAACGTAAGAATGTCCGTTGCAATGCAGCAGCAGTGCCTTCTCCACCCAAAGCCGCAATATTCTCAACAGCGCGTTGCGAGATTTTCTTTTTCTGCTTGTCTTCACTGGTTTGCAAAGAGGCATCAAATCGCACTGCTTTCCAATTCTCCAACTCTAATCCAGTGACATCGCCATCTAATTTTCCTTCTATGGCACCAAAACGATAGGTTCGCGTCAACACACCCAAATCCAGTTTTCGCATGGTTAAATCGGCGTAGAGTCGCGGCACTACGCCTAATGGATCATCAATCCGCAAATTATTCATTCCGACTGTGCCATCAAACACATTGAACGTCATCGCGCCTTCCATATTCAACTGCTTATTGGCATAGGTGACTAACGGCACTTGCCCCGAAATATGACCTGCCATTGCAGGCCAGCCCAGCGCTTGACTGAACTGTCGCAAATCAACAGGCGTTAAATCCATGCGCAAATGCCAAAACCAGTTTTTGCCTAACCATGCAGCTGAAACGTCTTTAAAATTTAATGCGCCATCTAGCATAGGCAACACCAGTTCTGAGGCGGTCAATGCATAACGATTCAGCTCTGCTTTTAAATTGGCTGGCCCTAGTGGCAGGTTCAATAAAGAGCCACTTTCATAATTGAGTGAAATATTCTGTGCAACATCATAATCCCACGGAATATTGGCATTGACATGACTAAATGTAAATTTTCCATTTTTGTCTTCAATATTGGCGTCCATTAGCCGCAATGTAAAATTGCTTGGTTGGGTATTTTTTATCTCAAACTGCCAATTCGCTTGCCCAGAAACCTTTAAGTTTCCAAAAGCAGATTTTTCTAAAGTGGGTTTAAGTAACAGCGTGTAAAGACCATCAAAATCAATTTTCTGCGCGGATATTGTTGCATGGGTCAACTGTTTGGTTTTGTTATCAATGGTTGCTGCTGCCTTAATCTCACCCACATCTTTAATCAATAAACTGGCATCATTAATTGTCAATTGCTTCTCATCGAAAAAACCATTTGCCGAGAAAGCACTGCCTGCATCGCCAAAATAAAAAGGTTGCCAAAACACTTCTCCTTTTTCCCAGTTGACTTTGCTATCCCATTGCCAACCAGCTGGCTTTTTCTTGGCGGTAAACTGCAAATCTCCAATTAAGTTTTCCCCTGCATGCAAACCTGACGCATCACTAAATTTTGCCGCATTAAATAACACATCTACAGAAAGCTGATTGGTCTGCTGCGCAACATGTAAAGAAAAAGGCGCATCAACCACAGCGGAGGTCAGCTTGCCATCAAAACAATCAATATAACCAACCTGATTGCTTAACAAACTATCACAAGCTAATTGGAATGGGATAAAAGCGGTCGCAGCGGCTGGTTTAACCGCAGCGGTTAAATTCAGCTTAGGCTTTTTACCTTTTAAATCGACCCGTAATTGGATATCTTTGAACTGCCCGATAGCAGTGTCACCTGCACCAATACTCATGTTGATGCTAGACACGGCAAAAGCTGACTGGCTCAATGTTAATAACAATACCAGTTGCGCATATAACAGTCCTTTGCGAGAACTGACTGCGATGTGGTCAGCCATAGTGTTAGCGCAAAGGTTGAGGTGGTGAAGCATTAACTAAGCGGGAAACACACCTGAAGAAAGATAACGGTCGCCACGATCACATGCAATACTGACAATAACGGCATTTTCAACGGTTTTAGATAATTCCAATGCGGCATACAAAGCGCCGCCACTAGAAATACCTGCAAAAATACCTTCCATAGTCGCTAATTTTCTCGTTGTGTTTTCTGCCTGTTTTTGATTGACATAAACCAAGTCATCAATTCGGCTTTTATCAAAAATACTTGGCATATATTCTTCAGGCCATTTACGTATACCAGGAATACGCGCGCCCTCCTCGGGCTGCACACCGATTATCTGAATCGCTGGATTTTGCTCTTTTAAGAAACGTGAGGTTCCCATAATGGTACCAGTCGTGCCCATGCTAGACACAAAGTGGGTGATTTTGCCTTGCGTATCGCGCCAAATTTCAGGACCAGTGCCTTCGTAATGCGCTTGTGGATTATCCATATTACTAAACTGATCCAACACGATGCCTTCACCCTCTGCTTGCATTTTCATCGCCACATCGCGCGCTAATTCCATACTGCCATCGGCAGGGGTTAATATCAACTCTGCGCCATACGCTTTCATGCTTTGCTGACGTTCAATGGTTTGATTTTCTGGCATCACTAAAATCATTTTGTAGCCACGCATCGCGGCGACCATAGCCAACGCAATACCCGTATTACCACTGGTTGCTTCAATCAAGGTATCTCCAGGTTGAATGTCGCCACGTGCTTCTGCGCGCATGATCATGCTATACGCAGGTCTGTCCTTGACCGAGCCCGCGGGATTATTGCCTTCGAGTTTTAACAGAATGGTATTGCTGGTTTCGCCTTGCATGCGTTGCAAAGCGACGAGTGGCGTATTGCCAACAAAGTCGTTAATCGTTTTCATTATTTGTTTAATTTCAATAAGTAAATTGCATACACTGCAAACACAACAAAGCAAATCAAGCCAAGTTGTGGCAATGTTAATCCTAGGAATGTCCAATCAATGGCAGCACAATCACCAGTACCGCGAAACACTAATTTAAGTGCTTTTTCTAACGGAAAATTCTCAAACATATAGTCAAAGCCAACACCACAATCGGCAATCATGCTTTCTTTGTTTGCTTGTAAATACCAATGACGTATAGCGACGCCAGCGCCACCTATCGCAGTCAGCAATTGCAAGGCTGTGAAGAGTTTACTCAACATGGTTTTTGGCGGAATAAATGCAGCAATCAAAAACAAAACACCTAAGCTCATGAATATAATCCGTTGTGAAATACAAAGCGGACATGGCTCTAAGTTGTATTGTGTTTGAATCACAAGCGCTAACGCTACAATAAGGAGGCAACTGACAAAACCAATCAAATAGCCTGCTTTTCCTTTTAAAATTTCACTTATTTTTTTCTGCATTACAATTTCCTAATTTAATCATTAAACAGTCTTCGTATTTATTGAATTGTAATAGATAATAAACCCCATGACAGATTATGACAGTGTTAACGCGCAAAAAATCCCTCAAAAAATATTCTCCGTTAGCGAGTTAAACCGCTTAGCACGCGATGTGCTACAAGCAAGTTTTCCGCTATTTTGGGTGTCAGGCGAAATTTCAAATCTAACCCGTGCCGCCAGTGGTCATTGGTATTTTTC
>JBFJJY010000194.1:0-3969 GCA_041612055.1 Methylophilaceae bacterium
CGCTTATACACCGATATTAAGCTCGCCACGTGCAATCAATGCTGTATTAAGTGCTGCTTTTTGCTCTTTATCAATCACGGTGAAATGTCCCATTTTCCGTCCTGGTCGCGCATCAGGCTTGCCATATAAATGCAGCTTTAAATTAGCATGCGAAAATGCTCGCTGCCAGATTGGCTCCTGATTGTTAATCCAGCTATCACCCAGTATATTAACCATCACGGCCTTACTGTGCAAAGCGGTGCTACCCATAGGCAAACCAACCAGCGCACGCACCTGCTGTTCAAATTGATTGGTGACACAGGCATCAATGGTGTAATGTCCTGAATTATGTGGTCGCGGTGCAATTTCATTCACTAACAACTCTCTGCCCACTAAGAAAAATTCAACCGCAAGCACGCCAACGTAATCAAGGGCATCTGCTAGTTTCTTAGCTAACGCTTGCGCGCGTGCTTTAACAACAGCTGAGCATCGTGCAGGCACAATGCTGATATCCAAAATGCCATTTAAATGCTGATTTTCTACTGTAGGAAAACTCATCACTTTACCTTGGGCATCTCGCACCAACACCACAGACACCTCTAAATCGAGTGGCATCATTTTCTCAATGACACAGACTTCTTGCTTAAAACCTTCAAAAGCAGCGGTCGCCTCTGCTTTATTTTTAACGCGCGCCTGCCCTTTTCCGTCATAGCCAAAGCGCGCTACTTTTAAAATCGCAGGATACAAATCACTGTCGTCATTTGGCAAATCGTTAACCGAATTGACCACTTCAAATGGTGCTACAGGCAGTCCCGCTTGTTTAATAAAGTTTTTTTCCAATACACGATGCTGTGCAATAGCAACACAATCTGCTGACGGCCTAACGATTGTAGACTCAGCCAACCGCTTCAACGTACTCGCTGGTACATTTTCAAATTCTGTTGTAATGGCAACACAAGTATCTGCCATCTGGTTCAATGCCTTAGCATCATCATAATCTGCGCATAAATGCACATCCGCTATCTTACCTGCTGGGCTGTCTTTGCTAGGGTCTAAAACAGTGACTTGATAGCCCATTTCATGCGCAGCAATAACAAAAAAACGACCTAATTGGCCACCACCTAACATGCCCAGCATCGCTGGTGCAGCAATTACATTCGAACTCATGGCTTTTCGTTTAACTCCATCGCTTTTACTTTTTCTATTTGTTGCTGACGAAAATCATGCAACTTGTTAGCTAACACAGGATCCTGATTTGCCAATAGCGCAATTGCGAATAAGCCAGCATTAGCCGCGCCAGCTTCACCAATCGCAAAAGTAGCTACTGGAATACCTTTAGGCATTTGCACAATCGACAATAATGAATCTTGTCCCTGCAAATGTTTACTTGTCACTGGCACACCTAGCACAGGCAAGATTGTTTTTGCCGCCACCATGCCTGGCAAGTGTGCCGCGCCGCCAGCACCTGCGATAATCGCTTTGTAGCCAGTCTCAGCTGCACTCTCTGCAAACGCCATCATTTTATCGGGGGTGCGATGTGCGGATATGACTTCCGCATCATACGGCACGCCAAAATCTGCTAATACTTGTGCCGCATGTTTCATTGTAGGCCAATCGCTATTGGACCCCATGATGATAGCAACCAATGGTTGTTTTTTATCCATATTATTCCTAACAAAATCTTTCTAACTTGCTTCTATTTAGCTTAAATAGCTAAAGCGTACACTTAAAGCACCACTAAATTATCTCGATGAATCAGAGCAGACGCTTCTATATAGCCTAATATTTGTTCAATTTGATGGCTGGCATGACCTTTAATACGCATCACTTCTTGTGAATTATAATTCACAATGCCCCGCGAGACTTCATTTCCAGCATTGTCTACACAAGCAACAACATCGCCACGTTCAAAGCTACCAACAACATCAAGCACACCAATTGACAACAAACTCTTGCCTTCTGCTTTTAGTGCCTTAATCGCACCAGCATCTAATACTAATTTCCCCTCTGTTCGCAAATGGTCTGCTAACCACTGCTTTTTTGCGGCTGTTTTTGTTTTGGTCGATTTAAGGTGGGTACCAATACACTCGCCATTATGCAGCCGCAGCAACACATCTTTTTCTTTTCCTGAGGCAATAATGGTGTGTACGCCTGCGTTAGCAGCTCGTTTTGCCGCTAATATTTTAGTTAACATGCCGCCTGTGCCGACATTAGTGCCTGCACCAGACGCCATTTTTTCTAATGCAACATTACCAGCTGTTTCAGCATGAATAAACGCTGCATCTTTATTTTTACGCGGATCTTCTGAAAACAAGCCTTGCTGATCTGTTAATAAAACTAGCGCGTCTACTTCCAATAGATTCGCCACCAAAGCTGCTAAAGTGTCATTATCTCCACATCTAATTTCATCAGTTACGACAGTATCATTCTCATTAATAATCGGAATCACGTTAAAATCTAACAGTGTTTTTAATGTAGTGCGCGCATTCAAATAACGCTTACGGTTAACCAAATCCTCATGCGTCAATAATACCTGTGCTGTGTGCAAACCATGTTTGGCGAAACAACTCTCATACGTTTGTATCAGCCCCATTTGACCAACGGCTGCAGCCGCTTGCAACTCATGCACTTCAACTGGTCTCTTTTTCCATCCTAAGCGTTGCATGCCTTCTGCCACCGCACCGCTAGAAACCAAAATAATCTGCTGCCCGCGTTTGACCAAATCGCTAATTTGCGCTGCCCATTGCTCAATCGCCACTCGATCAAGTCCCTCGCCATTTTTAGTGACGAGACTAGAGCCGACTTTAACAACAAACGTTTTACTGTTGTGTAAGAGTGATTTGTTCATCGGAATTTCTTGCTTCCTCTTGTTGCACTTGCATGGCCTCCATATGCTCCATGATGGCATAGGTAAGTTGCTTACAGCCATTACCATTAATCGCTGATATCGCAAATACAGGCCCATCCCAGCCAAAAGCTTTTACAAAGTCAGCCGCTACTTGCTCAGCATTTTCTATCATATCGATTTTATTGAGCACCAACCACCTTGGCTTAATATATAGCTCTTCGTCGTGTTTTTTTAACTCATTTACAATTGCTTTTGCCTCAGCAACTGGATCAGTAACACCATCCAAAGGCGCCAAATCAACCAAATGCAATAATAATGATGTCCTAGTCAAATGCTTTAGAAAGCGCACACCCAAGCCTGCACCATCAGCGGCACCTTCAATCAAGCCAGGTACGTCTGCAATCACAAAGCTGCGATTAGTATCGACCCGCACAACACCTAAATTAGGCTGTAGGGTGGTAAATGGATAATCCGCTACCTTAGGTTTAGCAGCTGAGACCGAGCGAATAAAAGTAGATTTACCCGCGTTTGGCATACCGAGCAAACCAACATCAGCCAATACTTTTAGCTCTAAAAATAGCTCAAATGACTCACCTTCTTGTCCCATGGTGCATTGACGTGGCGCTCGGTTCACACTGGATTTAAAGTGCACATTGCCTAGTCCATTTGCACCGCCTTTGGCAATTAATACTTTTTTGCCATCATCAGCCAAATCAACAATGACTTCCCCAGTTGCCTTATCCGAAATAACAGTTCCAACTGGCATACGTAAAACTAGATCTTCACCGCCTGCACCATATTGCTCTGCTTTACGTCCATTTTCGCCACGCTGCGCTCGAAAGGTACGCGTATAGCGATAATCAACTAATGTATTTATATTTCGATCGGCAATTACATAGACAGAACCGCCCTTGCCTCCATCACCGCCGCTAGGGCCGCCCATAGGCTCGTACTTCTCGCGACGGAAGGTAGCAATGCCGTTACCGCCATCGCCCGCATACACTTTAATTGTCGCTTCATCTATGAATTTCATTTTACCCTACGATTCTCTTTAACAACTTGCCCTACAAATACTATATTCAAAATAAAAAAGCCCTACCTAAGGCAGGGCTTTCTATTTAAGCACAGTTTTTAAACCGCGA
>JBFJJY010000195.1:0-3956 GCA_041612055.1 Methylophilaceae bacterium
ACATACTTATAAAAAAATCGAACTGGTTGGTAGCTCAACAGTTGGCACCGATGATGCCATTCAAAATGCCATTGCAAAAGCGGCTAAAACAATCAAACACATGGATTGGTTTGAAGTGATAGAAACGCGCGGTCATATCGTGGATGGAAAAATCGCTCATTATCAAGTGACCGTTAAAGTAGGCTTTAGAATTGAAGATTAATCTCGCATGATTCACGGTTCTAGTGCGTTACAAATCCCTGCGTTATCTGATCAGGAGACGCAAGCGTGGATAGCTTCTTTATCAACCACTTTTTCTACATCAGAAGTTGAAGTGATTAAGCAAGCTTGCCAACTGGCAAGCTTGGCTTATGCTGCACAAACTGAAAAAACTGGCGTGCCGCTCATGCATCACGCAACGGGTACAGCCGCCATTCTAATGAGCTTAAAGTTAGATGCAGAAACAATAGCGGCGGCAATTTTGTATGCCACCCCATGGCATATTGATAATTGGCAGGAGACGCTAAAAAGTCGTTTTGGTCAGTCGATTACCAATTTAGTCGCGGGCTTGATGCAGATAGAGCAGGTGCAAGCTTTTAGTGCACAGGAAACAGTTCATCAAAAAGATAAAGAGGCTCAAAACAAGCAGATAGAAAGCTTGCGAAAAATGCTGTTGGCAATGGTTCAAGACATTCGCGTGGTATTAATTAAACTGGCTGAGCGAACGCAAGCGCTACGTAGTGTGGCAAATGCCGATACGGCGTTACAACTTCACATTGCCAAAGAAATTCAAGGGGTGTATGCGCCGCTGGCTAATCGGCTGGGCGTTTGGCAATTAAAGTGGGAAATGGAAGATCTGTCGCTTCGCTATCTAGAGCCACAGTTATATAAACAAGTGGCTAAATCACTAGATGCACGTCGACTCGACCGTGAGCAATATATTCAGCAGGTTGAACAATTGCTTAAACAACACTTGACCCAAGCTGGCATTAAAGCGGATGTATCAGGCCGCCCCAAACACATCTACAGCATTATTAATAAAATGCGTCGTAAAAATCTTAATTTTGAGCAGTTATATGACGTCCGTGCTGTGCGTATATTGGTTGACAATATTGAAGCGTGTTATTCCGCGCTGAGTATCGTTCAAGCATTATGGCAACCAATTACCAGTGAGTTTGATGATTATATTGCTAAACCAAAGGGCAACAATTATCGTTCACTGCATACCGCCGTGCGCGGCCCTCAAGATTTAGCACTAGAGGTGCAAATTCGCACCCATGAAATGCATGCCTATTCCGAGCTTGGTGTAGCAGCGCATTGGCGCTATAAGGAAGGGGGCAAAACTGACGCCGCACTTAATGAAAAAATGACCTTATTGCGTCAAATATTAACTTGGAAAGAAGAATCAAAAGATAGTAGTGATTTACTGCAGCAGTTCAATACCGAGCTATTTCACGAGAATATCTATGTATTTACGCCGCAAGGCAAGGTGATTGATTTACCCAAAGATGCGACTCCAGTTGATTTTGCTTATGCGTTACATACTGATTTAGGCCATCGTACTCGCGGTGCTAAAGTGGATGGTCATATCGTTCCACTCAACTATCGATTACAAAATGCACAGCACGTTGAGATTCTTACCCATAAAGTTGGTGCACCAAGCCGTGATTGGTTGCGTCCTGCGCTTGGTTATTTAAAAACCAATAGTGCCCGTGCAAAAGTACGTCATTGGTTTAAACATCAAGATGTCGATGAACATATTTCTCAGGGTCGGACAAAGCTTGATAAAGAATTGCATCGTGCCGGTGTAGGCACCATTAATCAAGAAAAAATTGCGCAGAAATTGCATTTTAATAAATTGGAAGATTGTTTAAATGCGATTGGTCGTGGTGATGTGAGCGAACATCAAGTTGCCAATGCAATTCAAGAAGTCGTCAATCCAAAACCGATTGAAAAAGCGCAACATCCAGTTGTAAACAAAACAGCAAGCCATGCAACGCCCACTGATGTGATATTAGAGGGTATCGGCAATCTACAAACCAATATGGCGAAATGTTGCAACCCAACTTATCCTGATGCCATCATCGCTTATGTCACGCGCGATCGCGGCGTCACGGTGCACCGTCAAGCGTGTAGTTTTATTAAACGATTAGAGACTAATCGTCACGATCGTTTATTGAAGGCACAATGGCAACCAAAGAAAACTTAATGCGGCAAAAAGCGCGCATTTAAGCGCTTTTGTTTTTTTCCATAATCCATTGCGATAGATACTTGGTGCTCGTCATGGTGTGATGTTTAAGGATAGCACCTGTGAAGTTCTGTAAACGGTGTTGATCGAGATGTTGTCTTACTTGGTTTATTTTTTCAATTAATTGTAAAACTAACTTTTCTCCATCAAACTGCGCATGTAAATGCTGTGCTATGCGATTTTGTGCAGCTTGCCACGTTTCTGTATCAGCATACAATCGCACGGCAGCATCGACGAATCCTTCAATATCATCGGCTATGGCCCCAGGCCATTCCGTCTCTGCTAGCGTCATGCCTTCCGCTCCAATTGTGGTCGTCACGCTTGGTGTTTGCATCACCATCGCGTCGAGCAATTTCCCTTTTAGCCCAGCGCCAAAGCGTAATGGCGCGAGGCAAACACGTGCATTTTCCATGACAGTATAAGCATGCTCAGCCCAGCCTTTGATTAAGAATCCTGTTTTTGGATTATTGAGCGCAATGGCTTTTGGTGGTGGATAAGAGCCGTATATATGTAATTCTGCTTGTGGTAATTGTTTTCTGATCAATGGCCAAATGGATTGCAAATACAACACTGCATCCCAGTTGGGCCCATGTCGAAAATTACCAATCGTCATAAAATGTTGTCGCTCTTCAACCGTTTTTGTTTTGCTAGGTAAGGCATTCAAATCAACTAAAAACGGTAAATGATGCAATAAGCTTGGGTCAAGCTTAAAGGAATGACTTAATAAATCCATTTCATATGAGGAAATAATCAAGGATAAATCACAGCGAAAAATGGCGGCTATTTCGCGTTTTGCCAAATCACTGATTAAATCCTGTTGATTCAGCCCACGGTTGGCTTTATGTGCCTCATGTCGAGCAGCGCGCAAAAATTGTAAATCAACCGTGTCCAATATTTTTAGTGCATTTGGGCAGTGTTGGTCGATGCGCCATCCAAACTGCTCTTCCATCATAAAGCGGTCAAAATGGACAATATCTGGCTGATATTGCAGGACGAAATCATCAAAACTATTGCTGTTGAGGGCGATTGTTTTGCTTGAGATTGCTTCCGCTGCTAAATCAACCATATGCGCTGTCTGCGCGGCTGGCGTTGCAAATGTGACCTGCCAGCCTTGTTTTTTATATGCGCGTAAAATCGCCAACATTTGGTAACCGGCCGCGGATGAATTAGGCTCTGGCCAAACATAGCCAATCACTAATACTTTACACATTAATTTGATTCATGCTGATGATTGATTGCAGCAGTGCAAATGGCAGCAAATGCGTGTGCATTCAATGCAGCACGACCAATCAAGCCGCCATCAATATCAGGCATGTTGAATAATGCCTTGGCATTGTCTGGCGTCACACTACCCCCATAAATAATGCGTGTTTTTTCTGCAAAATCCGCATCCTGTTTAGCTAAACAATCTCGGATGAAAGCATGCCTTTGTTGTGCCAACTCAGGTGTTGCTGCTTGATCTGTTCCAATTGCCCAAACAGGTTCATAAGCCATCACCAAACCGAATGACTTGATGTGATTCAGACTGGGTTTGTCCAAGTCAAACAAAGCCTTCATCTGTGCTTCCAATACTTGTTCAGCCTCTCCTGCCGCGTGTTCTGCTTGCGTTTCGCCAATACAATAAATTGGCGTAATGCCAGCATTGACTGCACGTTTGATTCTAATCGCTGCTTTTGCACTATTTTCGGCGCTATAGTGGCGCCGCTCAGAATGGCCAATGATCACTAAC
>JBFJJY010000196.1:0-3930 GCA_041612055.1 Methylophilaceae bacterium
AGTATGGGCTTAAGGTTGAGCGATCGTTAGTCGGTAACTACACCACCGCGATTGACATGGCAGGCGCATCAATTACCGTTTGTTTGCTAGATACCGAAATCAAAAAACATTGGGATAGCCCTGTTCATACTGCGGCATTAAGATGGGGCGTTTAGGTTCAAAATAGACTAAACGCCAAATACGCTTTTCCACAGGGCAACCACGGCCTTAGCATGTTCTTCAACCTGCTGATATTCCACTTTTGCCTGCATATCCCCTTGTAATCGAGATGCGTGCTGTAAGCGACGAAATGCTCGGTAAGCATCTCCTACTTGCTGAGCCACCTGAATATCAATAATCCCTAATCCAGCTAACGTATTGAGTAACGCAATATTACCTAGATTTTGCGTTAGCGCTTCATGTTGCGCAGCATTGGCAAGCACCAAATATTGCACGATAAACTCTACATCAATAATACCGCCAGCACTTTGTTTTAAATCGAATAAATCAACATTGAGCTTTTGTGCCTGTCGCATTTTTTCACGCATTTCCACTACTTCAAGACGCAACTTTTTCGTATCGCGCTCTTGCTGCATGATAGTTTTGCGTATCTCAGCGAACGCTTGCCCAATCTGTTGATCACCTGCAACAAACCGTGCTCTAGTTAACGCCTGATGCTCCCAAATCCATGCGCGTTTTTGTTGATAATCGTTAAAAGCATGAATCGAGCTAACCAATAAGCCACTATTACCATCTGGCCTGAGTTGTAAATCAATTTCGTATAAAATACCCGCTGCTGTTAGGCTGTTGAACCAATTATTAATGCGCTGCGCAAAACGCGCATAAATACCGCCAACATCAGGCACTGTATCGTCGTATAAGAAAATAACATCTAAGTCAGATGCATAACCCAGCTCTTTACCACCCAATTTACCATAGCCAATCACCGCAAATTTAGGCACTTCGATATGTTTATATTTAAACGATGCCCAGATGGTCGTAATCGCCACATCGACAATCATATCGGCCAAAGCACTTAAATAATCAGACAAGGTCTCCAATGGCAACTGCCCAGCAATATCCTGTGCCGCAAACCGAAAGATAGTCGCATGCTGAAAGCGGCGCATTGCATCCATTTGTTGTTCTGTATCACCTGCTAACTCTGTCATTGTATTAACCAACTCAACGCGTAAAGCATTAAAGTCTGGTGCCGCGTATAAAGTCGTTTCATCTAACAACTCATCCAAGACAATCGGATGTTGAATTAAATATTGTGCACACCAAGCACTAGCGCCACATAAGCGCACCACCAGTGCTAATGCATTGGGAAACTCTGCCATCAATGCTAAATAACTCGCTCGGCGACAAACCGCATCAATCAAATCCAGAGTACGCATCAGCGCAATATCGGCATTAGCATCACGGCTAGCAGTTGCAATCAGTATCGGTAATAATTGATTAAATCGTTGTCGGCTCAACTCAGGCAGCTGTTTGTATTTGTGCCCTTGATGCAAGTGTTGAATTTGCTTGAACACATCTGGTGCTTTAGCAAAACCCAATTGCGTTAATCGAGCAACACTTTCTTCATTCGTTAACTGCCCTTCCCAGATCATTTGCGCCGCTGTTATTGCCGCATCAACATCGCCTGTTTGTTCAGCCGCCACAATACTAAACGTTTGATCGAACTGGGTTTGTACAACATCACGATGCTGATTGAGCACCGCCATAAACGCATGCCAGTCAGTAAAGCCCATTGCGGTAGCAATACGATGTTGCCCTTCTTCGCTTTTAGGTAAATCTTGCGTTTGCGCATCCTCAACATACATCAATCGATGTTCTAAATTACGTAAAAAAACATAAGCTTCACGCAAAGCATTCACAACCTCTGACGGTAATAATTGTTTTTCTTTTAATAAAGATAAGACTTGCAAAGTCGGTCTAACTTGCAAACTGGCATCTTGACCGCCACGAATCAATTGAAACACTTGTGCGATAAATTCAATTTCACGTATACCGCCTCTGCCCAGCTTGATATTATCTTTTCCGCCTGTGCTTTTGGCACTGCGAACATTCACTTCACGCTGAATCTGCACTTTTAAATCACGCATGCTCGCGAGTGCGCCGTAATCTAAATATTTACGATAGACAAATGGTTTAAGTAGCTTGGTTACAGCGTCGCCGCCAGTGATTTCACGGCCTTTAATCCAAGCATAGCGCTCCCACTCGCGGCCATTGTGTTGATAATAACTCTCTAAAGCATCTAAATTAGAAACTAAAACCCCTTCGCTACCAAACGGGCGTAAACGCATATCCACGCGAAACACAAAACCATCTTCTGTTGCATCATCTAGCACCGCAATAAACTGCTTACCTAGCTTTACAAAGAAATCTTGATTGCTAATACGATTAGTACCATCTGTTTGACCTTCTTGTGCAAAAGCAAAAATCAAATCAATATCGGATGATACATTTAACTCACTTCCACCCAGCTTGCCCATGCCAACGACTAACAGCTCTTGTAAACTGCCGTCTGATGCCGTTGGTTGACCGTAAATAGCGACTTGCCACGCATGCAATTGCCTAACCGTCACCTTGATTGCAAAATCTGCAAAGTCACTGATGGTCTTCACCACCTCTTCAAAATCAGCCAATCCATTCAAATCACGTAAGATAATGCGTGCTAAAACCCGCTGTCTCAGTTGCCTTAACGATTTTTTTAAAGTTTTTTCATCATTAATTTCTTGCGCATCAAGAAAACGTTGCATTTCAGCAGTTTGATAAGAAACAGCATGATTTTGTAGCAAATCTTCTAACAGCTCCTTATCTTTGGATAAAAGCCTTGCTAAAAATGGACTGCAAGTTTCTATTTTCTCTAAATAAGTTTTCTGCAAAGTGCTGATTGTGGCGCTATTGGCTGATGTTAGTGGTATTGACATACTGTTTTTGGGGTAATATCTTAATTTAATAAATTAATAAAAATGACATTTACATATACTTTAGTCTAGGGAGTTTAGCATGTCCATTGAGTCAGTAATGCACGAAAATCGCATCTTTGAACCTTCAGCAGCATTTCAACAACAAGCCAATGTCAGTGGCATGCAAGCTTATCAAGCGCTCTGCGCCGAAGCTGAAAAAGATTATGAAGGTTTTTGGGCAAAGCTCGCTCGTGAATTGCTGGTGTGGCATAAGCCGTTTACTAAAACCCTCAATGAAGAAAATGCGCCTTTTTATAAATGGTTTGAAGATGGTGAACTCAATGTTTCTGCTAACTGTTTAGATAAACACCTAGCGACTATTCCAAATAAAACTGCCATTATTTTTGAAGCTGATAACGGCGATGTCAAAACCGTTACTTACAAACAGCTTTATCATCAGGTTTGTCAGTTTGCCAATGGTTTAAAAACACTCAATCTCAATGTTGGTGACCGCGTCATTATTTATTTACCGATGGGCATAGAAGCTATTGTTGCGATGCAAGCTTGTGCACGTTTGGGTTTAATCCATTCTGTCGTATTTGGCGGCTTTTCTGCTAAAAGCTTAAATGAACGCATTATTGATGCAGGCGCATCAGCAGTGATTACCTCCGATGGTCAATACCGTGGCGGTAGAACCTTGCCACTCAAACAAGCCGTTGATGAAGGTATTGCTCTAGGCGGTTGTGGCTGCGTGAACAATGTCGTGGTGTTAAAGAAAACAGGCATGGACATCAATTGGAATGCCAATGATATCTGGTGGAATGATTTAATTGCAGGACAAAGTGATGAATGTCCACCCGTCATCGTCAATGCAGAACATCCATTATTCATTCTCTACACGTCAGGCTCTACAGGTCAACCAAAAGGTGTTCAACATAGTTCTGCAGGTTACTTACTGCATGCCATGAACACCACACGCTGGACATTTGACTTAAAAGCCGACGATGTCTACTGGTGTACGGCTGATGTTGGCTGG
>JBFJJY010000197.1:0-3928 GCA_041612055.1 Methylophilaceae bacterium
ATGCCCCCACCACTGACAGCCACACTAAATCCGGCCTAAAAAACTCACCACCATTGTCTTTATATATCCACATTCCATGGTGCGTAAAAAAGTGTCCTTATTGTGATTTTAATTCGCATGAGAGTCGGGCCGAGATTCCTGAGCAGCGTTATGTACAAGCACTTATAGCTGACTTGGAACAGTCTGTACCACGCGTCTATGGGCGCAAAATTCGCAGTGTGTTTTTTGGTGGTGGGACGCCGAGTTTGTTTAGTCCTGAGTCGATAGATGAAATCCTCACGGCGGTGAATATGCTGACGCCGTTAGAATATGAGGCGGAAGTGACATTGGAGGCGAATCCGGGCACGGTGGATACCGCGCATTTTGCGGGTTATAAAGCGGCAGGGGTGAATCGGGTTTCGTTGGGCATACAAAGTTTTAATGCCGATTATTTAAAAGCGTTGGGCAGAATTCATGATGATAAGCAGGCCATTTCGGCGGCGGAATTGGCTTTAGCCACTTTTGACCGTGTGAATTTAGATGTGATGTATGGATTACCGAATCAAAGCTTAGCGGATGCATTGGCGGATGCAGAAAAAGCGGTTGCGCTGAATCCAGATCATTGTTCGTTTTATCATTTAACTTTAGAGCCGAATACGCCTTTTTATCGCACCCCGCCTAGCTTGCCGAATGATGATGTGAGTGCAGAGATGCAAGAGCGGATTGAGACTTTATTAGCAGAACATGGTTATGTGCATTATGAGACGTCTGCTTTTTGCAAACCGAAAAGCCAAGCGCGACATAATCTCAATTATTGGTCATTTGGCGACTATTTAGGCATCGGCGCTGGTGCGCATAGCAAGCTGAGTTATCACGATAAAATTACCCGCGAAACGCGGTATAAGCACCCAAAAGCATTTATGGACAATGCCGAAGCAGGCAATGCAGTCGACCAGACAACGCTGGTTACGCAGGAAGATCTTGGCTTTGAATTTATGATGAATGCGCTGCGATTAACCGATGGGTTTAATGCCGATTTGTTTCAAGAACGGACTGGGTTGCCTTTGATCACCATTGCTAAAAAACTGAAGCTGGCAGAAAGCAAAGGCTTGATTACCCAGCAGAACCAACAGATTAACCCGACCTTATTGGGTCAGCGCTTTTTGAATGATTTGCTGGCAATTTTTTTAGAGTAGTCGCTTAAGCGACAAAATTAGCTTTGTGAACCGCGAGCTGATTGATTGTTTACAGTGGTTTGAGGTGCATCTAATTGCTGCTTTAACTGATTCACTTTCTCTTCTAAAGCTTTGAGGTTCTCATTTTTTTCAGCTAGTACCGCTTCTAACGCTGCTTTTTTCTCTGACAATTGTTGTTCGTCAACTGTTGGTGTTTGATCTATGGCTTTTTTGCTGGTCTTGTTTGAGTCCTGTTTGCGTTTTACACCATGGCCTTTTACTGAGAGTGATTTTAAGGTTGGAATCACAATTTTTGTCGCAGTTGGATAACGTGTATTAGCGTTTGCATAGACTTGCGTGTCTTGGTTGAGTTGCTGTGTTTTGGCGATAAAAATACGTTGCATGCTGACGCTTTTAGGATAAAACATCGCCGCTAGCTCGATTAAACTCTCATTAGGCCGCATTTCCCACAGCATGGTTTGTTGCCCGTCATCGGCTTTGGCATAGACGGTGGAAAAGAGTAAACCAATGATTAATACGATTATTGGTAATTTAACTATTTTGGTCAGCATTTCATGCTCCTATTGAGAATGAATCGATTGTTTCGCACGTTTGATGGCTTGTAACACTTGTTGTGGCGCTGTGCCGCCAATATGATTACGACTCGCCACTGAGCCTTCAAGGGTTAATACCGAAAACACATCTTCTGTAATGGTTGGACTAAAGGTTTGCAATTGCTCTAAACTCAAATCCGACAGATCACATTTTTTATTGACGGCATGCTTCACTGCTACAGCGACCACTTCATGCGCATCTCTAAACGGCATGCCTTTTTTCACTAAATAGTCAGCCAAATCGGTTGCGGTTGCGTAGCCTTCAAATGCGGCTTGGCGCATATTGTCTTTGTTGACGGTGATGCCGCGCATCATGTCTGCATAAATTTCCAAGGTGACGAGCAAAGTATCTGCGGTATCGAATAATGGCTCTTTGTCTTCTTGATTGTCTTTATTATAGGCCAATGGCTGGCCTTTCATCAGCGTTAATAGCGCCACCAAGTGTCCATTCACACGACCCGTTTTACCGCGCACTAATTCTGGCACATCTGGATTTTTCTTTTGCGGCATGATGCTAGAACCAGTGCAAAAGCGATCGGCAATTTCAATAAAAGCAAAGCGTGGTGAACACCATAAAATCAACTCTTCTGAAAAACGTGATAAATGCGTCATCAACAAAGCACTGCATGCGGTAAACTCAATTGCAAAATCACGGTCAGAAACCGCATCGAGTGAGTTTTGACAAACGCCATCAAAACCCAAAAGCTTTGCCACCATTTCGCGGTCTATTGGATAGCTGGTGCCTGCTAATGCCGCCGCGCCTAATGGCAATTGATTGATGCGTTTACGGCAATCAGCAAAACGGGAGGCATCGCGTTTCTGCATTTCATAATAGGCCAACAAATGATGACCAAAGGTGACTGGCTGCGCCACTTGTAAATGGGTAAAGCCGGGCATGATGGTATCGGCATGCTGCTCGGCTAAATCCAGCAAACTACTCTGCAGTTTTTGAATGGCCTTAATCGCGTCATCACATACCGCACGCAAATACAGTCTAATATCCGTTGCTACTTGGTCATTACGGCTTCTGCCAGTATGTAAGCGCTTACCCGCATCACCAATTTTATCGGTTAATGCTTTTTCAATATTGAGATGTACATCTTCTAAATCTAATAACCATTCAAACTGACCCGCTTGAACTTCTTGTTTAATTTCGGCTAAGCCTTTTTCAATTGCCGCCAAGTCGTCTTGAGAAATAATGTTCTGTGCCGCTAACATTTGTGCATGCGCGACTGAGCCTTGAATATCAAAAGTGGCTAAGCGCTGATCAAAATCAACCGATGCTGTATAGCGTTTGACCAACTCGGCAACAGGCTCATTAAAACGACCTGACCAAGCTTCTGATTTGGCGTTGAGGGATGATGATGTTTGTTTATTATGTTCTGACACAGTTTGGGCGGCTTTATGTTTGGTTAAGGTTGTTGAAAAATGGTTTAATAATAATACACTTAGAGGTAAGATTCATAGACATTTTAACTTAGAACGCACTGTGAGCAAAAGTGAGTAAAAATACCCAGTTACCCAATTTGCAAAATTTAGGCATTCTGTTGCGCATTTTAGTTGGTGTAAATCTATTTGGCATCATCGGCACTATCCTCCTCAGTCAGCAACTTAGCGACTTTTTACCGATGTTTACTGTGCTTTCAACAGTGATCCAACCAGTGCTGTTACTCAGCATTTTGGTGCTCTATCTGCTTTATCCTTGGCTTAAGAAGCTGAGTTATTGGCACAGCATTGCTATTATTATGGTGGTAGAAATCACGATTACTGTGTTGATTTCGATGTTGCTCGCACAGTATTTCGCTTTTGATTACACTATGATTCCTTACCGCACTATTCTATTAAGCATCGCGGCTACAGCGGCCATGCTCTATTATTTTGATTTGCGCCAACGTGCTTTTTCTCCTGCGATTACAGAAGCACGCTTACAAGCTTTGCAAGCGCGTATTCGTCCGCACTTTTTGTTTAATAGCATTAATGCCGTGCTTTCTCTTATTCGCAGCCAACCCAAACGGGCTGAAACCGCTTTGGAAGATATGGCCGAGTTATTTCGGGTATTGATGGGAGAGAACCGTGACTTGGTGCCGCTAGAACAAGAAATTACGCTTTGTAAACAATATTTGAATATTGAAAGCTTGCGCATGGAAGATCGTTTAACCG
>JBFJJY010000198.1:0-3919 GCA_041612055.1 Methylophilaceae bacterium
AGCAACCGCTTAAAGTTCTTAACCAATGTTGGGTTAGAGTATTTATCGCTTTCTCGCTCTGCCGAGACTTTGTCTGGCGGTGAAGCTCAACGCATTCGCTTAGCCAGCCAAATTGGCAGTGGGTTAACTGGTGTGATGTATGTGTTGGATGAACCTTCTATTGGTTTGCATCAACGCGACAATGATCGATTATTAGAAACACTTAAACGCCTACGGGATATCGGTAATAGTGTGATTGTGGTCGAGCATGACCAAGATGCGATTTTAACGGCTGATTATGTTATTGATATTGGCCCTGGCGCAGGTGAGCATGGTGGTGCAATAGTGGCAGAAGGCACACCAGCTGAAGTGTTAGCCAACCCAAAATCACTGACAGGTCAGTATTTAAGTGGCAAAAAACAGATTATTTACAATAAAGTCCGTACCAAGCCAGATCCGACACGTTGGATTACCCTGAATAATGCAACAGGTAATAATTTACGCGATGTGTCGGTGAAGATTCCTGTCGGCTTACTCAGCTGTATCACAGGTGTTTCAGGCAGCGGAAAATCAACACTGATTAACGACACACTTTACCGTGCAGTTTCACAACATTTGTATCGCAGTAATACAGAACCTGCACCGCATAGCAGCATTGAAGGATTAAGCTTTTTTGATAAAGTCGTTGATGTAGACCAAAGTCCAATTGGGCGTACACCACGCTCTAACCCTGCAACCTATACGGGTTTATTCACGCCAATTCGTGATTTATTTGCTGCCGTGCCTGAAAGTCGCGCACGTGGTTATGGTCCAGGTCGATACTCGTTTAATGTAAAAGGTGGTCGCTGCGAAGCTTGCCAAGGTGATGGGGTTATTCGGGTTGAGATGCACTTTTTACCTGATGTTTATGTACCGTGCGATGTGTGTAAAGGTCATCGTTACAACCGCGAAACGCTGGAAATTCATTTCAAAGGTAAAAATATTCGTGAGATTTTAGAACTCACCGTCGAGCAAGCCTATGCCTTTTTCAGCGCGCAACCAACCATTGCGAGAAAACTCAAAACGCTCTTAGATGTTGGCTTGGGCTATATCACGTTAGGTCAAAGCGCAACTACGCTGTCTGGTGGCGAAGCACAACGGGTCAAATTAGCGTTAGAGCTTAGCAAACGAGATACGGGTCGTACGCTCTATATTCTAGATGAACCCACCACAGGCTTACATTTTGCTGATATTCAACTATTACTGGATGTGATTCATCGCTTACGCGATGCGGGCAATACCATCGTCATTATTGAACATAATTTAGACGTGATTAAAACGGCTGACTGGATTATTGATATGGGCCCAGAAGGTGGCGATGGTGGCGGCATGGTGATTGCTGAAGGTACACCTGAACAAGTTGCCGACAATAAAGCCAGCTATACGGGAAAATATTTGAAAGAAATGTTGAAATAACGCAATGCTGCTAGTACGCTTTTAGTAGTAAACAACTAATAAAAATAAGCGTAGGTAAAAATGATGATGGTGATTATGGCAAGCACCAGTTTAACTGCCAACGCCATCACAAAACCCAAGCCTGCTGCAAAACCCACGCGTGCCGCATCACCTGTATTTCTGCGCGAAATATATTCGCCAATAATAGCGCCAATGACTGGGCCGATGATTAAACCAATGACACCGCCTAATATCCCGACAACTGCGCCAATCAAAGTTCCATATAACGCCAACTGACTGGCTCTGGCTTTTTTAGCGGTTAGATAAGAAGCAAAAAAATCAATCGCCCAAGCGCCTAACGAAATAATGCCAATCACAATCATGGTTGTTTGACTAACGCGCGTAAAGTCATCAATCCAAGCGGCTAATAACAAGCCAGAAAAAATAAAAACAATGCCTGGCAATATGGGGACTAGTAGGCCAACAAAGCCTGAGACCACTAATATAACAACAACAATCCAATACCAATCCACTTACGGCACCTGCACCATGTATAAACGCGCTTGTATTGTCGCAGTCCGTCGATTGATATATCTCGTATGCCGATGGGTGTCGTAAAATCGTGGATTAGGCACTATGACCGCCAGCTTTGCCGCTTGGGTTGGGCTCAAACTATGTGCACCTTGATTATAATAATGGCGGGCTGCCGCCTCTGCTCCAAACACACCGTTACCCCATTCAATCATATTCAGATAAATTTCATAAATCCGCTGTTTGCTCAGTATGCTCTCCAGCATGACCGTAATAATGGCTTCCTCAAACTTGCGAAAGACTGAACGTTTGCTTGATAAAAACATGTTTTTAGCTAACTGTTGTGTAATGGTCGACCCGCCAGCAACTAACTTACCTTTTTTAAGGTTTTTCTTGAAAGCAGCCTCAATACCCTCTCGATCAAAACCTTGATGTTGCAAAAACTTTGCATCTTCGCTGGCAATCACAGCACGTTTCAAATTTCTTGATATTTTTGTGTAATCTACCCATTGGTGTTTGATTTTTGCATTTGGATTTTCTGCTCGCATCACACTCAATCTGTCTCGCATAAATGCGGTTGAAGATGGGTTAAACTTAATCCACCACACGATATTCAACAATACCCATAGATTAAAAATAACAAACCAAACTAGAATTAATGCCATCAGCCGATTAGCATAACCCCAAAAAGTTAAAGGCTTGGCATTTGGCTTTTGATTCAAAAACCAGCTTAACAATTAAAATCCCCTCATTATTTGCATGACAGACCGCGTATCTGGACGCACGCCGCGCCACAAATAAAAGGCTTCTGCCGCCTGCTCAACCAACATCCCTAAGCCATCCGCCACTTGTGCGCCTGCCAATCGCGCTTGCTGCATAAACGGCGTGTCTCGTCCGTACATCATGTCATATGCCAATGTCTTCTGCGTAAAGAGATTATCGGGAATCGGCAAAGCGGAATCTGTCAAACCAGTTGAAGTAGCGTTAATAACAACATCAAACACTTGACCATCCAACTGCTCAAACAATGAAGCAGTGATTGGGGTCATAGGGCAATCGCTCATTGCCTCCAACTTACGCTGCATGGCATACACTTTTTCCATCGTTCGATTAGCGACAACAAATAAAGCAGGCATGTGTTTAGCAATTTCAGGTGCAACACCTTGTGCTGCGCCGCCAGCTCCAATCAATAATATGCGCTGATTTTGCAAAGAAACCGCTAAATTTTTCTGTATATCAGTCACTAAACCAACGCCATCCGTATTTTCCGCAATGATACTCTCTGCATCAAATATCAACGTATTAGCCGCTTCAGCATTGATGACGCTAGGCTTTAGCTGATGCGCTAACCCAAATGCCTCAAACTTAAATGGCACTGTCACATTAAGCCCTTTATAGCCCTCCGCTTTTAAGCGATACACTGTTTGTGCAAAACCATCTAGCGGCGCTAATATCGCCTCATAATACATAGCTTGATTCGTTTGTTTTGCAAATGCCTCGTGAATCATCGGCGATTTGCTATGTGCAATCGGATTACCTAATACCGCATATTGATCTGTCATATCTGTTTAATGATGCCAAGGCAATCCTGCGTGACGCCATCCATTAATTAAAGTGCGTTGATGCTCGGCATTCGCTTCACCTTCAAAACCCTCAAGCATATTATAGGCTTCGGTGAACCCTAAAGAGGCCGCTAATGCAGCTGCATTATGTGAGCGCCCACCTGTACGACACATAAAGATAACCAGCGCCTCTTTATCTATCTGCATTTCTAAATGCTTTGCAAAATCAGGATTCGCGACCATGCCAGGATAAAACGCCCATTCAATGCTAATAGTATTTGGCACTTTGCCAACTAAAGCAAGCTCTGCATGTGACCGCACATCAATTAAAACAGCATGCTCTGTTTTTTGCAGCACATCATAAACTTCATGCGGTGTTAATGCGCCAGAATAAGGCAGACCACTTTGTTCTG
>JBFJJY010000199.1:0-3898 GCA_041612055.1 Methylophilaceae bacterium
AACTGTTATTGCTTTGTATGGCTATATTGATGAAGCTGAAAAGCCACAAACGTGGGGCGCTGATGCTGTTATTACGACACCTAATGATATTTTAGGATTAATTTAGTTAACGCGCTTTCGCTCTACAATGGCCTGTGCCAATGTTCCACTATCCACATATTCGATTTCGCCCCCCATTGGCAAGCCGCGTGCTATTCGACTAACCTTGATGTGACGTGCTTTTAGCAGTTCCATAATATAGTGCGCTGTTGCTTCACCTTCAACCGTATAGTTAGTCGCTAAAATCACCTCTTTCACGGTTTTATTTTCGGAACCATGTTGAGCGCGTTTGATTAACTTATCTAAATTAATTTCCTTAGGACCAATACCATCCAACGGCGAAAGTCGACCCATTAATACAAAGTATAGACCATCATAAGATTGTGTTTGCTCCAGCATCATGACGTCCGTAGGCATTTCCACCACACACAGTAAGGACGTGTTGCGTTTTTCAGATGCGCAAGTCGGACAGGTCGGTTGTTCACTGAAATTATTACACAATTGGCAGTGACCAACTGTTTCTAATGCATCACTTAACGCATGGGCAAGACCGCTGGCGCCTTTTCTATCGCGTTGCAATAGATAATAAGCCATACGTAATGCGGATTTTGGCCCTACGCCTGGTAAGCAGCGTAGCGATTCAATGAGTTGTTCTAAAGCTGGCGGATTTTTCACGGATAAGATTTATTTATAGATGTCTGTTATTTTATATTTGACTTGCTATCAACCATTAAAATGGCAATTTCATACCAGCAGGCATTAAGCTACTCATACGAGCTGTAGACGTCGCTTCTGCTTTTTGATTGGCATCTTTAAGCGCAACAACCAACAAGTCTTCCAATGTCTCTTTATCATCCATTACGCTATCATCAATGTTGACGCGCTTTACTTCATTGCGGCAAGTCATAATGACTTTAACTAAACCATTGCCAGCAACACCTTCTACTTCAACGTTCGCTAATTCAGCTTGCGCTTTTTGCATATTGGCTTGCATCATTTGCGCTTGCTTCATCATATTGCCCATACCACCCTTCATTTCAATCTCCTTTTTATGTTGTGGGTTTAATACTGTTTGGAATAATTTTGGCATCAAAATCTTGTATCAATGCTTGTACAAAAGCATCATTCATAATCGCTTCTTCTGCGGTTGATTGTATAACCGCTTTTTCTTCTGCTTGTTGCTTAGCAGGCGTATTTGCCTCGTTATCAATCTGAAAATGCAGTATTATTTTTCGATTAAAGTGATGATTAATTGCAGTTGATAGTTTTTCTTGATACGTCGCGCTCACTAGATGTTTTTGCGCTTCGGCAACCCGTAAAGTAATGCTATTTTCATCATAAGATAGCATTTCACAATTCTGTGCCAGTGCTCGAGCAATACCGAGTTTTAAATGTCTTTCAATCAGGTTGCGCCAGTTGCCATCAAATAGGCGTGACTCACTGCTTATACTTGCTGTTTCCGCGCTAATTGTTGTATCCAGTGATTCATGTATTACTGATGTTGCTATGTTTGGTGATGTTGCTGCGTCTGGCTCAAGTGTCGGTTGAGGTTTGTGTTGTGGTGTAGCAGCAACATTGTTGACACTCGTTCTATTTACAGTAGGATTTACACTATTTTTTTTTTGAGCTGGCAATGACTCCGCAGGCGAAAAAGCTAACATTCGCAGCAGGCTCATGGTAAAACCAGCATACTCATCAGGTGCTAAGCTAATGTCTCGACCACCTAATAATGCTATTTGATAATAGAGCTGTAATTTTTCAGCAGACAATGTTTGTGCTAGCTGTAATAGGGTTTCACGTTCAGGTAAATCAGCGCTAATGCTGTCAGGAACTGTTTGTGCAATCGCAATTTGATGTAGTAGTTTAGCTAAATCCTTTAGCGCTGCTTCAAACGAGATACTGCGGGATTCCATCTCTTGTGCTTTGGCAATCAGCGCTGTACCGTCGTCGTTAATTAAGGCATGAATAATCTCAAATAAATAGCTTTGGTCAATTGCACCTAGCATACTGCGCACATCAACTTCATTAACGGCTTGATTCCCATAGGCAATGGCTTGGTCAGTTAAAGATAGTGCATCTCGCATACTGCCTTCTGCGGCGCGAGCAATCAGCTGTATTGCGGTTACCTCATAGGGAATATTTTCCTGTCTTAAGACCTCTTGCAAATGCGCAATAATGGTTGGGCTCGCAATTTGGCGCAAATTAAACTGCAAACAGCGCGATAGAACGGTGACAGGTACTTTTTGTGGGTCAGTAGTCGCTAAGATAAATTTAACGTGCGCAGGTGGCTCTTCTAGCGTTTTAAGCATGGCATTAAAGGCGCTTTTAGACAACATATGCACTTCATCAATGATATATACCTTGAAACGACCAGATGTAGGTGCATATTGAGCATTTTCCAACAGTTCGCGCATGGCATCGACTTGCGTATTACTTGCCGCATCGACTTCTAGTAAATCAACAAAACGACCTTTATCAATTTCAGTACAGGTGTTGCAAACCCCGCAAGGCTTGGCTGTAATACCTGTTTCACAATTAAGTGATTTTGCAATAATGCGCGCTAATGTAGTTTTACCCACCCCGCGTGTGCCAGTAAACAGATAGGCATGGTGAATACGTTGCTGCTCAAGCGCATTGGTGAGCGCGCGTACAACATGCGGTTGTCCAACTAGGGTGTCGAATGATTTAGGACGCCATTTACGCGCTAGAACTTGATGTGACATAGGCCTATTTTAGCTGATAAATGCATGTGTAGAACAGAGTGCATAAAAGAATAGGGTCTCATTAAATAGTTTTTAAAGAGATTCTAATTAAAAGATGCTAAATTAGCGGGTGGCGAGCCTTACCCTCGGCACTTGCTTAATAGTTGTGGCTGCTTGCTTCCGCATCTGACCAGGTTGGCTACATTGCAATGCGAGGAGACCCGCCGCACGTATTCTACAATAATTCACTCAATATCCGCAGCGTTTCGCAGGATTTTTTTCTAGATAAGCGAGTTCTTCATCGCTATAAAGCCGTCCGCGCGTAATAAATGCCATCCCTGTGCCGCAATCTAAAGAGAACGATCCACTAGATCCGGGCACTGCATCTAATATGGTGTGCATATTTTCTGCAAAGGAGTAATGACTATCGCTCATGTAAAAAGTCGCGCCTTCCAATACACCTAAAATCACATCCATCGAACTTGGGCGCATCTCATTAGCGGGCATACACAATGGGCCACTACCTTCGCAACAACCGCCAGATTGTAGAAAAGCAATTTCACCATGCTCAGCTGTTAATTGACGGATTAATGCTTTTGCAGATTCTGTTGCAGAAACACGTTCAGCCATTTAATTTCTCCCAAAAAAAAGAGGCAATCATTTGCCTCTTTTTAAATTATAGATTAACTAACAATTAGAAGAAGCCTAATTTATTAGGGTTGTAACTCACTAATAAGTTCTTCGTTTGTTGATAGTGATCTAACATCATTTTGTGGTTTTCACGACCAATACCAGACTCTTTATAGCCACCAAACGCTGCATGAGCAGGGTATGCATGATAGCAGTTAGTCCAAACACGACCTGCTTTAATACCACGACCCATACGGTATGCGGTTGTGCCGTTACGGCTCCAAACACCTGCGCCTAAGCCAAAAATCGTATCATTCGCAATAGCAAGCGCATCAGCTTCATCTTTAAATGTTGTTACTGCCAGCACTGGTCCAAAAATCTCTTCTTGGAACACGCGCATTTTATTATGACCTTTTAATAAGGTTGGTTGCACATAGTACCCGCCAGCAATATCGCCACTCAACACATTACGTTCGCCGCCAATGAGCACCTCTGCACCTTCTTGTTTACCAATATCAATATAGTTC
>JBFJJY010000200.1:0-3889 GCA_041612055.1 Methylophilaceae bacterium
AAAGTGTTTTTAGTTTGTCAGCACATGCGAAGGAATTGAATTTCAAGCAATATCTCAATTTGCCCTATTCGCAAGTTAGAGCTCGCTTAATGGATGAGGGTTGGCAAACTGTTGTGAATAAAGAAATAAATGACACTAGCCTATATGCTCAAACGATTTATGAAAAAGGGTATCAAGAAGTCATTGACTGTATTTCAATGGAAAGAGATCAGTGCCAGTTTGTATTAATGAAAAATAAGCAATACCTTGTGGTCACCACTAAAGAACAATCATTGAATGTTGAGTCTATAGAATTTAAGCAGTAATTTTTCTCATTGGCCACTGCCAATCATCTCTATTTTGATTCGTTTTCTTAAGACAAAGTGTGAAAGTAATGATGAATTTTTTACCTAAATTGAACATGATTAGCTTATGTATGTGCTCGGTTTTGATAAACACAGCATATGCAGAAAGCAAAATTGATCGTAATACTGAAACGGCTATTCCTCGCACCAACAATCTTTATGGTATTGGTGTCGCAGTATTGCCAAAAACCTCAGGCTCTGATGAGTTTAGAGCAATAGCACTACCTATTATCAATGCTAATTATGGAGATCGTTACTATATCAATGCGCTGCAAGCTGGCGTTTGGCTACTCGATTCTGATGATAAACGCATGCGATTTGGATTATCGACACAAGCTCGATTTGGATGGGATGCTGAAGATGGCAGACTGACTCGAGGCATGAACGATCGCGATTTCTCACTCGATTTAGGGCCAACTATCCGTTGGCAAACTGATTACGGTACCTTTAATGCGCAGTGGGGATTTGATGTGGGCGGCGCCAGCAATGGTCAAACAATAGATTTGCAATATATTAAAAGTCTCTATCGTAGTGGCGCATTGAGATTAAACGGCAGTTTGGGTGTGACATGGAATGACCATCAATTAAATGACTACTATTTTGGCGTAGGTACAAGCGAAACTTCACCATTTCGACCAGCATATTCTGCTGGATCCAGTACTGAGTTAAGGTTAGGCATCAATGGAGCTTATTCTGTTGGCAGTGATGGTTTTATTCTTTTTGGTACATCCATCACTAGGCTAGGGGATGAGCAAGCTAATAGCCCAATCGTAGAAACACGGATGCAACCGTTTGCCTATGTTGGCTACTCAATTGCTTACTAAGTTAACGATTTGCTTTGTTTGTGGCTTTACTGGATAACAGTCGCTAGAACGTGACAATACTGTCACATTCAGCACGCAGATAGCACTAATTAAATGGTTTTTGTTTTTGCTTTATATTCATCATTAATTTTTTTGTAGACAGCTTCAATTTCGTACTGCTCAGATAAATCAAGCACGCCATCATTGTTTGCATCCAGATGATTAAAAGTTTTTTCTGTATTATTTTTGTCACCATTTAAATATTCTTGTCGGGTGATTACACCATCTTTATTTACATCTAAATTTGCAGCGCAAAATGCAGCTTTGTCCGCGCCTTCACATGCATCTTCACCTGCTTCATGGTGGTTGGCATTAGCGAGATTGATGCCATTGATTAATACTAAAGTGCCAAACCACAATCCAAATTGTTTCATTCGTAATCCCCTATTAAAAGAATCATTTGGTGTGGTTTATTACAAAATAGTTCATTCCTAAATAGAGGATAGAAAAACAGCGTTTTGACCCCAAAGCTTTGCAAGCTAAAAGCCAATTAGTCATGATTTTACTGATGCGCAACTCATGAAGAGCAATAGTGTTGATTTTTGTTGTTAATGTAATATAAACACATCAACAAGCAAGGTGCTTGTTAATCAAACAACTTAGGAGATTTATTATGTGGACAACACCAGCAGCTACTGAAATGCGTTTCGGTTTTGAAGTAACAATGTACGTAATGAACAAGTAATTACTAAATAGTAAATTAAAAGGGAGCATTTATGCTCCCTTTTTTTTAACCTACTTTATTAGGTAATTGATGTCATGAACTGAAGTTTATCCTGTTTAAAATCAAACAAAGCAAATCCATCACATCACTCAAAAGCAGCGCTACATTTCTAAACAAATTTTGCCAAAGTGCTTATTCGTTTCTTGATATTGAAACGCTTCTACAATACTTTCTAATGGAAATACTTTATCAATTATTGGGCGCATGTTATTGGTATCAATCGCTTTTATCATGTCTTGCTGCTGAGTGCGGTTACCAACAATCAAACCTTGCAACTTGAGCTGCTTAATGAGCGTATCAACGATAGAAATTTCTCCACCTAGCCCAGTAAGAATGCCAATGACCGAAATGTGCGCCCCTACGCGAGCAGCAAGTATGGATTGATTCAGCGTTGCTGGACCACCTACCTCAATAATATGATCAACGCCGCGGCCATCAGTGATTTCACGAGCAAGCTCGCCCCAATTGGCATGATTACGATAATTGATGAGGTGATCTGCGCCAAGCGCTTTTAACTTCTCAAGTTTGTCATCACTAGAGGAAGTTGCAATGACATGTGCGCCAGCCATTTTTGCAAATTGCAGTGCAAAAACAGAAACCCCGCCTGAACCTTGCACTAATACAGTATCGCCAGGTTTCAAAGCAGAGTCTGACATGAGTGCTCGCCATGCAGTTAACGCCGCTGTTGTTAGCGTTGCTGCTTCAACATGACTCCAACCTTTGGGTGCAAGTGTAAATGCATTAACGGAGGCCGTGACTATTTCACGAGCATACCCATCAACACCATCACCAGGCGTCGTCGCAAACCCTTCAACCAAAGGCTCTCCAGCTAACCAGGTTGGAAAGAACGTGCTAACAACGTGGTCTCCAACAGAAAATTCTGTCACACCGCTACCCACTGCCGTTACAACACCAGCACCGTCTGCCATCGGGATTCTGGGTTCCGTAGGTCCCCACATACCGCTTACGACGGCAAAGTCATGGTAATTAAGTGAACTGGCATGTAGTCGAACTGTGATTTCACCAGCCTGTGGCTCTTGCGTATCGCGAGTGCCCACTATTACTTTATCGTAACCACCACCAGCCTGAACGATGATTGCTTTATTTTGCATAATAATGACTCGTTAAAAAAAGTATATAGATTATCTCAGATTAGTTTATCAATGTGTTTTAAGCTTAAAAAGGTCAAATCGCTTTGAACGTATTGTAGTCGGCGATTGTCTACTGCAAAATAATAATCAAACTTATTTTGTATGAGGTTTTTCTTAGTGTATTTAAGCATTTCAAAGCAAGACAAAAGCATATGATGTAAGTACGTTGTAAATAAGTGGTATTTTGAACTTTTTACATTTTTCAAAGATTTTAGGGTAAATATGAATACCACATCATCATTATCGACATCAGTCATATATGGCTTGCTCGTTATAATTTGGGGTTTTATATTAGCGTTGTATGTAGCAAAGTATAAAAGTACACGTAAATACAATAAAACAATCAGTATATTAGTATTTATTTTGGCAATTGATGCCTTTAGAACTCTGTTTGAATCTGCTTATTTTGGACTTTATTTTAGTCGTCCTTATGAGTCAATTATAAATAGCATCATTTTCCAACCTTCTTTCTTAATTATCCCCAAGCTATTTAATCTAGCTGCAGCGATTTTAATTATCTTTCTATTAATAAAGTATCTGATTCCAAGGCTTATCAATGAAGAATCTAAGATTAAAAATCAATTAAATGCCAGTGAGCTAAGGTTAAACGCGACTGTAAAGCATTCCCCTAATCCTATTCTTGTTCATTCAGAAGACGGTGAAATATTGTCAATCAGCGATAAAGTGATTGATCTGACTGGTTACACCCGCGACGATTTGAAAACACTAAAGAATTGGACAAGTAAAGTCTATCGACATAAAGCAGATGAAGCGCTGATTAAAATTATGTCATTGTACAAAAATGAT
>JBFJJY010000201.1:0-3843 GCA_041612055.1 Methylophilaceae bacterium
CGCTTGGCGGCGACCACTAATTGGGAAGAAATTGAATTAGGACATGGTATGTATGCAGTTAGCCAATTTAATGCGCAGTCACCGATGCCGCAATGGCAGGTGCAAGTTGAAAAGTTACATTCAGTTGCTGTAGCTCCCGTGCATAAGCTGGGTTTTATCTTTTTAGGATTACTTGCAGCTACCTTACTGTTAGCGTCACTGATGGTGCGACCAATCGCGCAAGCAATTACGCAACCAATCGCGCAATTAACCCAATTTGTCAGAGGGTTTTCACGGCAGACAAAAGCGAAGCCGCCACAAGCAGGGCCGCCAGAAGTGCGTGAGTTAGGCGCTGCTTTTGAAACCATGACCGAAAATTTAGCCAGATCGCAGGCACAATTAACCCGTGCGGCAAAGTTGGCAGTTGTCGGAGAAATGGCGGCCGCCATGAGCCATGAAGTGCGCACGCCTCTGGGCATCTTGCGCTCTTCGGCAGATGTTTTAAAACGCGAAAAGTCGTTGTCTGAAGAAGGAAGAGAAGTGCTCACTTTTATCAGCGCAGAAACAGAGCGACTTAATAAATTAGTGTCAACACTGATTGATGCCGCGCGCCCTCGATTACCCAACTTTGCTGAGGTTAACTTGACGGCACTCATCGCCAATACTATCGCCATGTTGCGTAATCAAGCGCAGGCTAAAAATATTCATATCGCATTTGAGCAAACGCAGGAGATTGTTGCGTCAGTCGATGCGGACCAAATGACGCAAGTCATGATGAACTTAATCATGAATGCCATACAAGTACTACCAGCGGATAGCCATATATTGATTGCATTAAATCATATTGGTCATCAAGCGGTGATCAGTGTGGCGGATGATGGTGAGGGCATTGGCGAGGAGCATCAAGCGCAAATATTTGAGCCATTTTTCACTAAACGTACAGGTGGTGTTGGCCTCGGTTTAGCCGTGGTGCGTCAGATTATACAAGCGCATGGTGGTGAAATCAGTTATCAAACCAGCCAAATGCAGGGCGCACAGTTTACAATTCAAATTCCCATTCAACAGGCAAGTTAAGCATGGATAAACAAAAACGTATTCTCGCAGTCGATGATGAGCCCAATATGCGGCGTTTGTTGGAGATTAGCTTGCGTCAGGCGGGCTATCAAGCGTTAACAGCAGCCAACGGCAAAGATGCGTTAGAAGCGCTGAAGACAGAGCAAGTGGATTTAGTGGTGAGTGATTTGCATATGCCAGGCATGAGTGGGTTAGAGTTGCTCAAGCAAATCCGCATCGATAATGATGCCATTCCTTTTATTATGGTAACCGCACAAGGTGAAATTAATACGGCAGTTGAGGCCATGAAATTAGGCGCTGCGGATTATATCTTGCGTCCTTTTGATTTAGAAGTGCTAGAAGTTGCGATAGCTAAGGCTTTGGATATACAAAGGATGCAGCTTGAAAATACCTATTTAAAATCGACTACTCAACCAGTCGTGCAAGGTTTAATTGGCGATAGTCCAGCGATGCAAACATTAAAGCAAATGATTGCACAAGTAGCGCCAGAAAAAGCAACGGTATTGATTGCGGGCGAAACAGGTACTGGTAAAGAGTTGGTGGCAAAAGCGATTCATACCGCATCGACCAGAAAAGACAGTTTATTTGTAGCGGTTAACTGTGCGGCAATACCGGCTGAAATGTTGGAATCAGAACTATTTGGCTATGAAAAAGGCGCATTTACAGGCGCTGTCAAAACCCGTGTTGGTAAGTTTGAATTGGCAGACAAAGGCACCCTCTTTTTAGATGAAATTACCGAAATGCCGATTGCTTTACAAGCAAAGTTATTGCGTGTGTTGCAAGAAGGCGTTATCGAAAAGCTCGGCAGCAATAAGCAAATCTCGTTGGATAACCGCATTATCGCCGCGACTAACCGTGATGCGATGCAGGCAGTTAAAGACGGCAAATTACGCGAAGATTTATATTATCGTTTAAATGTCTTTCAGTTAAATGTACCCGCATTAAAAGAGCGTGTAGGCGATATACGGTTGTTGAGTCATTTTTTTGTGGCTAAACGAGGAGGTCAGATCAGTGATGCAGCAATGCAACAACTGGAACAATATGATTGGCCTGGCAATGTGCGTGAGTTGGAAAATGTATTGGAACGTGCGGCCATTTTATCGTCAGGCGGTCAGATAGAAACGCAGCATTTACCAAGTGATATTGTACGGAATAGTGACGCTACGTCTGATGGCGTAACACAAGCAAATGATTTTTCTATTCCAGCACAAACACAGCGGCTTGAGAAGAAGCTAATTACTGAAGCAATTGAAAATTGCAATGGCAACAAAGCTAAAGCAGCAAAGTTATTGGAAATCAGTGAGCGCTCGCTTTGGTATAAGCTGGATCAATATCAATTAAAGTAATGCCAATCACAATCAATTTGCTTGACACTGCAATATAAATATATTAACTTAACACCGTTAAATTAACAGTGTTAAGTTTTTATTGACTTTCGCCTAATGTTCCTAAAATAATCTGTATAGATATGCCACCTAAAGTAAAAACAGAGCAAGAAAAGCAACAACTGAAAATCCTCATTATTGATGCGGCACGTGAATTATTTGTGAGCAAAGGTGTAGAGGCAGTCAGCATGCGAGAAATTGCTAAACGCATCGGCTATTCAGCCACCAGCATTTATTCACATTTTGCAGATAAAGACGCATTATTACGCGCTGTTTGTGACACAGACTTTTTGGCATTAGCAAGCACTTTGAAAAGCATTCTGCAAATTAATGATCCGGTGCAGCGAATGATAGAGTTGGGTCAAGGTTATGCTCATTTTGCATTGCAGTATCCTAACCACTACCGATTGATGTTCATGACGCCACACAAGCCTTGTAAAGTGGAAGAGTCGAGTCTGGAGCAAAACAATGCTGAGCAAGATGCTTATATGTTATTAAAAACCGTTGTTGCGGATGTACATCAAGCTGGGCGATTTAGAAAAGAATTAACAGACATTGATTTGATTGCACAAACAATCTGGGCAGGCATGCATGGCGTTTGTGCCTTACAAATGATTATGTCCCAAGATGAGTGGGTTAACTGGAGCAGTATTTCAGCGCGATTAACGCTGATGCAAGAGGTCATGCTACGTGGATTAATAAGAGAGTAAATGATGAAAATAACCACCATACTAGCTGGATTAGCAATAACCATTGGCTTGCAAGCTTGCGACAAACCCGTTGAGCAAGCCTCGCCGCCACGCCCTGCGCTTGTGACTGTTGTTGGTGATGCAATGACTACTGATGAGGCAGGCATGGTATTAATTGGTGAAGTCAAACCACGTTATGAATCGAACCAAAGTTTTCGAGTCGCAGGCAAAATTGTCGCACGTCTGGCTGAGGTTGGTGATGTGGTTAAAAAAGGTCAAGTGCTTGCTAGAATTGATGCCACCGATACCCAGCTGAATGTGCAAGCGGCACAAGCAGATGTATCGTCAGCACAAGCCAATTATGCGCTTGCGAAAACAGAAGTAGAACGTAAGCGATTATTAGTCGATAAAAAATTTATTTCACAGTCAGCATTAGATGCGCAAGAAGCGCAACTAAAAACAGCAGCAGCAAGCTTAAAGCAGGCGCAGGCGCAAGCCGCCGTGGTGAGTAATCAATCGCGTTATACAACGTTAACGGCTGATCGAGATGGTGTAATCACGCAGATTAATGCAGAACCAGGTCAAGTGGTGCAGGTCAGTGAAACGGTTGTGCAAATTGTAGATATGCAGCAAGTTGATGTGTTGGTGGCTGTGCCAGAATCACGCATCGATAACGTACATATTGGTGATACAGTTGCCATCAAATTGTGGGCAAC
>JBFJJY010000202.1:0-3807 GCA_041612055.1 Methylophilaceae bacterium
CAACAGTAGGCGACAAATTGGCAGATGTTGACAATATTTATAAGTATTTAAATTTTGATCAAATGACTGAATATAAAGCGGCATTGGATACCTTAAGTAGTGGAAAAAAAGTCATTCCGATTGCAGAATCAGTTAACTAAAGTCAAACTAAGACAAACAAAAGCCGCAAATGCGGCTTTTGTTTTATGTAGAATAAGCATCATAAAAAAACGGATAAAAGGCAAAGCATGGAACCAGATTTTTGGCACAAAAAGTGGGAAAGCAATGTGATTGGGTTTCATAAAAACGAAGCCAATCCTTTATTAATCAATCATTTTGCATCGCTAACATTAGCACAGGCGAATCGTGTGTTTGTGCCTTTGTGCGGTAAAACGCTTGATATTGCATGGTTAATGCAACAGGGACATCGTGTGGTAGGCGTTGAGATAAGTGAAATTGCAGTGAAGCAGTTATTTGAACAACTCAATGTAACGCCAACCATTACCCAAAAAGCGTTGCTCATTCACTATAGTGCCGACAATATTGATATTTTTGTAGGTGATATTTTTCATCTAACGAAACCACTATTAGGAGCGGTTGATCTTGTGTATGACCGCGCAGCTTATGTTGCTTTGCCACTCGCGATGCGGCAACGTTACAGTAAACACCTAATCGAAATCACAGATAGCGCACCTCAACTGCTGATTACTTTTGAATATGATCAACGCCTACAAAATGGACCGCCATTTGCCATTACTAACCAAGAGATTAATCAACATTATCAGCAAGCTTATGATATTACTTTGCTTGCAAGCGAAGAGGTTGAAGGTGGATTAAAGGGGCAGTGTGCTGCTGTTGAGCATGTTTGGTTATTAAAAAAAGCGCTTAAAAAACGCGTATTTGATGAAGAGTCAATTCATTTGCCACCGCGTGGCCGTTGGAAAATCATGCTGCCCGTTTTGATAGTGCTCGCCATAGGGGCTTTTATTGCTTATCAATCCAATGTCGATATAAAACTAACCACAAGCGGTGTGGTGCTTGCGGGTTTTTATACTGGTTTAGTCAGTTGGCTACTCGGCGTTATTACCATGGTGCCGATTATAGGACCACTATTGGTTAAAGCGCTCACCATGTCGTTTATTTGGTTGCTGAATGCGGTTGGTTATTTGGTGGCTTATATTGCCATCAGGCGTGGTTATTCCAAAGATGTACTCACTTATCGCGGAATCACGATTGCGTTAATTGTCGGGCTAGTGATTGGTTATGTATTAGGTAGCTTATAATAATAGCCGAATGACTCTATTCATCTTCAATAAATAAAGAAAACTAATTATGTTGTTATCAATAGCAATGATTGTGATTGGCCTTGTCGTGTTAGTATGGAGCGCCGATTTATTTGTAGATGGCGCTGCCGCTGTAGCGCTAAACCTTGGGATGCCAACATTGCTTGTTGGTATGGTCATTATTGGCTTTGGTACCTCAGCGCCAGAGATGGCCGTCTCAGTTTTAGCTGCAATGCAAGGCAACCCTGGGCTTGCATTGGGGAATGCTTATGGCTCTAACATTACCAATATTGCATTAATCCTAGGGATTACCGCCGTGATTAGCCCCGTTCTGATTCGTTCTCAAGTGCTCAGGCGAGAGTTGCCAATCTTGCTAGCAATCACTTTGCTGGCCTTTTTTCACTTGCAAGATGGTCAAATTACGCGAGTAGAAGGTGTTGTCGAGTTGGTGGTTTTATTGGGTGTATTTATCTGGATGATCTTGCAAAGTCGTGAAGAATCATCTCAAGGCGATGAGTTTGAAACCGAGCTTAATCAAGAGCTCAAACATATCAAATCATCTAAAGCGTGGTTCATGCTCATGATTGGTTTGGTTTTGCTCGTTATCAGTTCGCGCATGTTGGTTTGGGGTGCAGTTGATATCGCAAAAGGGCTTGGTGTGAGTGATTTAATCATTGGGCTAACCGTCGTTGCCATTGGTACATCACTGCCAGAGCTCGCTTCATCAATTGCCGCAGCACGCAAAGGTGAGCACGATTTAGCCGTTGGCAACGTCATTGGTTCAAACTTGTTTAACACTTTGGCTGTGGTCGGTTTAGCTAGCGCTATCCATCCGATGCAAGTGCCCACGGAGGTGATAACACGAGACTGGGCAGTGATGCTCGGATTAACGATTTTGCTGTTCGCACTTGGTTATACGCGTAAAGCGATTGGAGAAAAAAGTATTAGCCGCTTAGGTGGTGGATTATTAATCTTGATTTATATTGGCTATACACTCTATCTTATTGGCGGCTTGGTGCAATAGTCAACGAACCAGACTTGCAACCTGTTTGTTGATTTGGTGAATAGGTTGGTAGTGAGAAAATAACCGCGAGTCTCATATCTGGTGAGGCAGTGGCAGCAATAACTAATGTGAGCACTGCATTGTCATGCACGGCATCTTTCACGGTTCCGCTTGCGGTTAAACTCAGCCATGAGCCAGTTTTAAACCAATAATCCCTGCAAAAATAAGACAAAGGCTGATGAGCTTTAGCACCGCGGTTGATTCACCAAATAATAGAATACCCAATAGTGAAGTGCCGACCGCGCCAATACCAACCCATACTGCGTATGCAGTACCAACGGGTAAGGTTTTCATGGCTATACCAAGCAACACAACACTGGCAACCATTGCAATCAAGGTGCCGACTGTCGGCCATAATTTGGTAAAGCCCTCTGTGTATTTAAGACCAATTGCCCAGCCGACCTCAAACAAGCCCGCTATGATTAATATAAACCAGTTCATGATTGCCTCTTACGTTGTTTTTACTATGTTTTTCAATCAGTTATTGTAGTCTACTTCAGATCAATTTAACGAACGTTAATCCAACAAAGTGACTGCTCTTTTTTATCTTGAGTGCCGTTAATCATCATTTTCTATGATGAGGTTAGGAATGTGGTTAAATGCAATCCGCATTGGCGCATCTTGCAGCGCCGCATGAGCGCCACCTAAATACACAGTATTCTTTCCATATTTTAAATTTAGTTTATCTAATGCTTGATTGAGTTTTTCTTGTGCAGCAGAAGGTTTGTCAGCAAACAAATCTTGCGCTACTTCATCAGCATTGACTAAGCCAGAAAAGTGAACGCCAATCGCAATCGGCGGATCTTCATGCTTTGGATATTGTTTCCACAGCGCTTCTAAGGCGCTCGTTAATGTTCGTGTATCATCGGTTGCCGATAGCTTGCTTTCAGCATTAAAACTAGCCTTTTCTCTAAATTTGACTTTGATGCTTACTTTAGTTGTCAGCAATGCATAACTGCGCATACGCATTGCTGCTTTTTGTAATAAGCGATGCAATACCGCATTTGCACCAGCAATATTACGTTGATCTGGTGGCAGCACATGGCTATGCCCTAAGCTACTACGCGCATTCTTAATATAATGCGGTTCTAAGCCGCGCAACTTATCATACATGCGCTCACCTTCAATGCTCCCCCAAGCTGTGCGCAGTTGGTCTTTGTTCGCGGCATAAAGTGCTGCAACCGTGTTAATGCCATAGTGCGCAAGCCTAGCTTCCATTTGACGACCAATGCCGTTTAAATCTCTCAGTTTAAGACTTAATAATCGATCTGGAATTTCATGTTGCTCAATCACCACGCAACCATCTGGCTTTTGCATATTGGAAGCAACTTTTGACAAAAACGTATTGGGGCCAATACCAATCGAACATTTGATAAAAGGATATTGCTTGTTAATTTCACGCTTAATATGAGCGGCCAGTTTGAGTGCATTTTCTTTAACTTGCTGGCTCCCCGTCAGTTTACAAACCATTTCATCAATAGA
>JBFJJY010000203.1:0-3789 GCA_041612055.1 Methylophilaceae bacterium
AGCTGAGTATTGATTTGACTGTAACCGATAGATTGGTCGATTTAGCGGAAGAGGGTTATGACGTCGTGATTACCGTCACGCATGATTTACCGCAGGCTTTAGTGGCAAGGCGGTTAGCACCCATACGTAGAAAGCTATGTGCCACACCTCAATATTTTGAAGAGTTTGGGACGCCATTGTTACCGCAAGATTTAGCAACACACAATTGTTTGGATTACATTCATTCAGGAGATAAGGGTTTATGGCGCTTTAATGGGCCGGGCGGTGAGGTTGCTGTGCCTGTTTCTGGCAGATTGCGCATTAATGACGATGAGGCCTTGTCGCAAGTAGTGTTGGGTGGGTTTGGGTTGGCATTGATTCCAACCTTCATTATTGGTAAAGATATTCAAGCTAAACGTCTTAAAGCGGTATTGTCTGAATATATTCCAATGTATCAACATGTTTATGCGCTGTATCTGCCCAAGCGAAATCTACCATTGAAAATTCGCGTATTAATTGATTTTCTCATAGAACGTTTTGGTGATGAGCCATATTGGGATATTGAGTAAATCAATTTTTACTTGCTCAGATTGTTTAATCTGATTAAGCTGAACTGCTATCAGTGACGATATAAACTTTAGTTTGGAGGATAAACAATGGGGATTCTTTCATGGATTATCATGGGGCTAGTGGTTGGGATATTGGCTAAGTGGATAATGCCAGGACGTGACCCTGGTGGTGCAATTGTGACGATCTTAATTGGTATTGCAGGTGCATTTGTTGGTGGTTATATTAGTACGGCATTAGGCTTGGGTTCAGTCACTGGTTTTAATTTCACCAGTCTAGCGATTGCGGTTGGCGGTGCTTTATTATTATTGTTTGCTTATCGTAAATTTAAGCAATAAATATTAGCAACTAATGTAAAAAATAAAGTGCAGTGATTTATTTTTCCAAGGGTGAATTGGCAAAGCATCTTCACCCGATTTTTTAATCTGATTGTACGCAGAAGAGATGACTAGCCTATCAAGCACACAACCTAATAATCCATTACATGGCATTACGCTTAAAGTCATCGTTACTGAGTTGGTCGCGCACTATGGTTGGGCGCGTTTGGCACAAGCAGTACCCATTAACTGTTTTAGTCATGATCCTAGCATTCAATCGAGCTTAACTTTTTTGCGCAAAACACCGTGGGCACGAGAACGGGTGGAGGCGCTTTATCTCAAAATGTTAAGCGAAGCTTAAAGTCACTTGAGCTCATTGATATGCGACAAATTGGTTGGCGTACATTGGCTTATAGTGTTTTTGTGACATAAAGTAAATATTTTGAATAATTAACAATCAATTGCACGAGGAGTAGCAATGCAGGTCAACGAATCTTCAAACCGTTATGTATCAATGTCAATTAGTTTACATTGGCTGATGTTTTTATTAATGGCGGCTGTTTATGCATGCATTGAATTGAGAGTGATTTATCCAAAAGGGAGTGATCCCCGCGAAACGTTGAAGATGTGGCACTTTATGTTGGGGCTTTGTGTATTGACATTGGTATGGGTGCGTTTGTTTTTTATAATCAAAGGACAAAAGCCAGCGATTGTACCAACGCCGCCAACATGGCAACATTGGTTAGCAAAAGCGGTTCATGGTGGGCTTTATTTGTTAATGATAGGGTTGCCCATACTTGGATGGCTGATGTTGAGTGCCACAGGTAAACCCATTCCATTTTTTGGCTTAGAGCTACCAGCGTTGATTCATGAGAATAAAGCGCTCGGCAAATTAATCAAACAAATCCATGAGACTGGTGGCACGGTTGGTTATTATTTAATTGGCCTGCATGCAATTGCTGGTTTATTTCATCATTATGTGATGCGCGATAATACGCTGGTTAGAATGTTGCCAACCCGCAGAAAATAATGGCTCGGTCTGAGCGTGCTGTTAATCGTTCTTGTCAGTCAGATGTGGGGTATTTGTATTTTGCCAACTTTAATAGCGTCGGGCCAATCAGTTTGGAAATTTGATGGCGGAACCGAGCAAAGGTCATGTAAAAAAGGCCATAACATTGTTGAAATAAGTTGAATGAAAACAGGTATTTCATGACGACTAAATCAGAGCGTTTATAGGCTTCTTCAAATACTTTTGGACCTTTAATGATTTCCCCACTACTCAATCTTGCATGAATGACCTGCATTGCACGTTCGCAATTAATCGATGGATCCATCGTATTTTCATCATGCAAGTTTATAAACGTCAGCAGTTGCTGTTGATTGTTGTTTTTTAAAACATGAACCTCAGCAAGGCAAAGTGGACAATTGCCGTCGTAAAAGATACTCAATGTTTCCAGTTTATTTGTTTGCATAAGCGTTACGACTGTATGAATGCACAATAGTTGCTGATAACCATTTGGCTATTCCTCATGATGTTTATGGTCTAGTTTTCTGGTGCGCCAATAAATTGCGCAGAAGCGATTTTCCAAAAACGCGAAAAGCTTTTAATATCGGCCGGACTAAGGCTGGTATCACACACTTTATCTTCTGCATGCCACATCACGGGATAAGCGGAAACCAGCTCTTTTAATGATAAGTTAGGCGTATTTTGCGTGATGATGGTGTTGATTTTTAGATGGGATAAAACTTGATTTGTGTTGCCGACCCAAACAGTCACGTTGGGCATTTCTGCTAAACAGTCTGCTATAAACTGTAGCCTAATGACAGACCAATCTTGGTAATAATCAAGATCAAAAATAAAAACTTTGTCATGTGGAAGCTGCATAAGTGAGTGTTCACTATTGAGCATTTCATCATGCACCCAGACAATCGTTTGATGACCTAGTGTACTCGTTTTTGCTTCTGCTCTCAGTGGCTTAAACTGGCACACATCCTGTTGTGTTGGTTTAAATAGCTTTTGTTCAAGATTAGAATAGCTATCTTGAAATGGACAGCGAGCGGTACAGGCGTCGCAATATTGATGATGGGAATATTTAGCTAGATTGTCGCGATTAAAAAAATACGGTTTGCTACTAAACGTTGAAGCCACCCATTGCCATGAAAGATGATTGCTAGCGTAGTCACCATCTAATAATTGATTATGCATCCAATCAGCGGCTAGTCGCCAGTCTGTATCACGCCAATGCACAAGGTATGAAGCTAACCACATGCGGGCATGGTTATGGATATAGCCCACATCGGCCAGTGATTGAATAAAATCATCCATGCAGGGTAGGCCAGTATTCGCTGTTTGAACATCTGCTGGTAAATAATTAAATGATAATGCTACTTTTGGGACTTGCATATCGTGCAATATGGCCATGCCGTGCGCATACCATACCGTTCGCCAGTACTCGCGCCATGCAAATTCAAATAGTAACTTTTCGCTACGTAAACCAAATCGATTGCGCACTGCATTGGTTGCTTCTTTTACAGTTATACATCCGTGCCTGAGATAAGGAGATAAGTACGTGACATCACCATTTAAAAAATTTCTTGTTTTTGCATAAGCTTCAGCATTCACTTCAGCCAGTTTGGTCAGTGCTTGTTGTCGGCCACCTCTAAAACTAGTAGCTAAGTCAGGTGATTGCTGACTTAAATTAGGAAACCAATCGCGAATGGCTTGATCTCGTTCAGTGACAGTTTTGGGTATTGCCCAAATATGAAAGTTGTTTTCTATCATTTATTTTGTAAACTTGAGTTAAGTGGATTTTAAAAAAGCGTAGATTGCTGCGGGGTTTTACCAACTTTACTTTTCTTAGTACTTTTTTTAGTGCTTCGTTTGTTTCGTGTCGGCTTGCGTGAACCATGTTGATGCAATATCCCT
>JBFJJY010000204.1:0-3789 GCA_041612055.1 Methylophilaceae bacterium
CTAAATCACCACCGTTTTCTTTTGAGCCAGGGTCAAGTGATTTTTCTTTTGCAATTTTTGCAAAATCAGCACCTTTGTTGAGTTGCGCTAATAGATCATTGGCTTCTGCTTCAGTTTTAACCAAGATATGTTGCGCTTTATATTCTTTATCGCCCAATTCTTTTTTATATTGCTCGTAAGCTGCTTTAGTGTCAGCGTCTGAAACAGGATTTTTATCCATATAGTCAGCTAAAAAAGCATTAACGACTAGCTTGCGCTCACCGATTTCTGCTGCAATTTTAATGTCTGATTTTTTATCAAACCCTTTTTTTGTCGCTTCTTGATAAGCCAATTCAGAGCCAATCAACTCATTTAGCACGGCATTTTTCAAGCCTTCACCTTTTTGACCGCGGGCTTCAGCGTCTTTCATAATGAAATCAACCCATGATTGTTTAATGGGTTTGCCATTGACGGTTGCTGGATCAGCCGCATAGGCAGTAGAGGTAAGCGAAAGTGCAGTGAACGCTGCCATTGCGATTAATAATTTGTTCATTTTCATGAGCTTCCTTAATTGTTAAAAGTAACTACGGTTATTATCTTGGGTCAGTTGGCGAAATTGCAATGATGCTTATAGCATGAATCTGTTGCGGAATTAAGTCATTTAATGCCTGATAGATTAAACGATGTCGCATTATCTGCGATTTTTGTGAAAAATGCGAGCTAGCGATTTTAAGCGTAAAGTGACCGCCACCATTATTGCCTGAATGTCCTGCATGGGCTGCACTGTTATCTTCAATCTCTAATGTGATTGGGTTGAAAACAGCGAGTCTTTCTTTAATGGTATCAATCAAATTGATCATAATATTAATTATTATTGCTTAGGGTAGCGTTTTTCGAAAAGGTTTCACTGTGACCTGATGATAAACCCCTGCGGCAACATAAGGATCTGCATCGGCCCATGTAGTTGCTGCGTTAAGGTTATCAAACTCAGCCACAATTAAACTACCAGTAAAACCTGCTACGCCAGGATCATTACTATCAATTGCTGGAAAAGGCCCAGCCAACAATAATCGCCCAGCTTCTTGCAGTGCGTTTAATCGTGCCAGATGCGCAGGCCTTGCTTGCATGCGTTTTTCAAGGCTGTTAGGTGTATCTTCTGCAATAATCGTATACAACATGGTGACTTTTTACTTTTGCTCTTCGGGTTCTATTAAATAGTCTTTGAGTACCAGTGTTTGTGCAATCATGAATACAAACATCATTGATGTGACACCAAACAGTTTAAAGTTGACCCAAGTATCTTCGCTATAGTGTTTGAAAACGTAGATATTAACAAATCCAAGCACAATTAAAAACGTTATCCATAGCCAATTTAATTTTTGCCAAATATGCGCTGGCGGATTCAGCATTTTGCCCATCATTTGCTGAATTAAATTTTTCTTGAAAAATAAATTAGAAATCAGCAATACGCCAGCCATTAACCAATACAAAACGGTTGGTTTCCACATAATGTAGGTTTTGTCGTGCAGCAATAAGGTGACACCCCCAAGAAGTGAAATAATGACGCCATTAATCATCAACATTTTTTCTACTTTGCCATGGCGCAGCTTGCTGTAAATAATCATCGCAATGGTTGCACCAATCGCAATAGCGGTTGCGATAAAGATATCGTAAAGCTTAAAACCGATAAAAAACAAGATAACTGGAAATAAATCAAAAAATACTTTCATGCTGACTTTCGCTTTTATTGACCCATGCTGCGGGCAGTTTTAGATACAACGATAGGAATAAGCACTCTGATGACGTAAAATGCCAACATCACATAATAGTTAAATTAATGCCAACTGCTATCGATCTACACTGCCATTCTACCATTTCTGACGGATTATATTCACCAGAAGAACTTGTTGCGCATGCGCATGCACAAGGGATAAAAGTATTGGCACTAACTGATCACGATGACATGAGCGGTTTGGGTCGTGCGCGCAAAGCGGCGGAGCAGCATGGCATGCAGTTTATTAACGGTGTAGAAATCTCGGTAACATGGAAAAAACGCACCTTACATATCTTGGGTTTAAAAGTTGACCCTGACTATACGCCGTTAAAAACAGCTTTAGATGCTGTTAAACAAGGTCGGCTAGATCGTGCCAAACTGATGGCAGAAGGTTTAGAAAAAGTAGGCATTGCAGGTAGTTTTGAAGGTGCGCAACGTATGGCAGGTAATAGCATCATGACCCGTAGTCATTTTGCACGTTTTTTAGTCGAAGCAGGCCATGTCAAGAATGTAAAAACAGTATTCAAAAAGTATTTGGTTAAAGGCAAGCCAGGCTTTGTCGAACATGAGTGGATGAGCTTGGAAGAAGCGGTTGCGTTGATAAAAGGTAGCGGAGGCGTAGCTGTGATTGCGCATCCTGGTCGTTATGATTTGGGACGTACCAATATGCCTTTATTAATGCATGCGTTTAGAACTTATGGTGGCGAAGCGATAGAGGTTGTGACAGGCAGTCATACGCCGCCACAATATACGCAGTTTGCAAAAATTGCACATCAATTTAGCTTAAAAGCATCGCTTGGCTCTGACTTTCATGGGCCAGGTATGTCGTATATTGAAATGGGACGTATTGCGGCGTTGCCAGCAAATTGCATTCCAGTCTGGCAAGATTGGGAAGAGGCTAAATGTCTCAATTAGTAACAGTTCAGCGGGTGTTTTTATAATTTATGGCGCAATATTTTGTTATTCATGCTGAGAATCCACAGCCGAGGCTCATCAAACATACGGTGGATATCCTCCGCGAGGGTGGCGTGATTGCCTACCCAACCGACTCTAGCTATGCCTTTGGTTGCATGTTGGGCTTTAAAGAGGCACAAGATCGGATTCGGCAAATTAGGCGAGTCAGTGACCAGCAGTTATTTACCTTGATTTGTCGCAACCTTAGTGAGCTGGCCAATTATGCTAAAGTCGACAATAGCCAGTTTCGCTTACTAAAAGCCAATACGCCGGGCGCTTATTCTTTTATTTTAAATGCAACCAAAGAAGTGCCAAGACGCCTTCAGCATCCTAAACGTAGCGCAGTTGGCATTCGCGTGTCTGATCATCAAGTTGTGCAAGCGATTTTAGATGAGCTGGGTGAGCCGATGTTGAGTATGACGTTGCAAATTGGAGATGATGAAGAGCCGATGAACATGGCTTGGGAAATTCGTGATAGATTAGAACATCAGTTGGATTTGGTGATTGATTCTGAAATTCGACATATCGGTTTTACTACTGTTATTGATTTAACCGAACAGACACCGCAATTGATTCGACAAGGCGTTGCAGATGCATCGCCATTTGGACTATAAAGTAGAAATAATAGAGTGATGGAATTAACATTAATACAAAAAATTACTGTGTCGGCTATTCCGATTATCTTTGCCATTACGGTACATGAGGCGTCACACGGTTATGTAGCGAAATATTTTGGTGATTTAACCGCTGAAAGAATGGGGCGAATAACACTGAATCCCATTAAACATATCGACCCAATCGGCACCATTTTATTGCCAGCATTGACTTTGATGCTAGGTGGCATTTTGTTTGGCTGGGCTAAACCTGTGCCAGTTAATTTTGCTTATCTAAACAACCCTAAGAAAGACATGCTATGGGTGGCTGCAGCTGGTCCCGCTTCAAATTTTATCATGGCGATTTTTTGGGTTTTAGTGCTCAAGTATTCTGCTGCTGCACCAGAAGGTGCAGCTTTCTTTTTGTTAGAAATGAGTAAAGTTGGCATCATGATTAACTTAGTCCTGATGGTGCTGAATTTATTGCCA
>JBFJJY010000205.1:0-3756 GCA_041612055.1 Methylophilaceae bacterium
ATCATGCGTACCTTTAGGCAATATGTTTAGAATATATTCAGCACCTACCACCGCAAAAATATAGGCTTTTGGATTTCGATTGATAGTAGAAAAAAAGACATGTCCACCTGGTTTAACTAACTTCGCACAAGCGCTGACAATACTTGCAGGATCTGGCACATGCTCTAACATTTCTAAGCAAGTCACAACGTCATATTGACCCACCTCTTCTGCAGCAAGCGCCTCCGCTGAAATATAGCGATAATCAACTTCAACGCCGCTTTCAAGGCTATGCAATTGCGCTACTTTTAATGCTTTTTCACCTAAATCAATCCCAGTCACTAGTGCGCCCATCTCCGCCATCGACTCCGATAAAATACCGCCTCCACAACCAACATCAAGAACACGCTTTCCTTTAAGCGAAACAGCATCATTGATATAAGTTAATCGTAATGGATTGATTTCATGTAATGGTTTAAATTCGCTGTTTTTATCCCACCATTTATGCGCTAACTCACTAAACTTATTCAGTTCAGCATCATCTGCGTTAATATTATTTGTATTGATTGTTTTGTTCATGCAAACTCACCTACTTTCGATTGCCACTTGGCTACAATAGCCGTTAATTCTCGGGGTTCTATACCACTATAGACAGCTGCACTTTCTATTGGTTTGTGGTAGCGCAATTCTCCTTCAACCCAAACGTGGCTCACTTGCTCACGCCCTGCGACGTAAACTAAATGTGACACAGGGTCAAAACATGGTTGCATCTCAATGTCAGAGAAACTAACCGCGGTTAAGTCTGCTGATTTTCCCACCTCAATTGAACCGATTTTATCTTCTAATCCTAGTGCTTTAGCACCATTGATTGTTGCCATTTCTATGGCTGTATGCGCAGGGACTGCAGTTGCATCACCGCTTTCAGCTTTCGCTAACAATGCCGCCAAACGCATCTCTGTAAAAATATCTAAGCGATTATTACTCGCAGCACCATCAGTGCCTAAACCAACGTTGATATTATTTTGAATATACTGACTTATTGGTGCAATTCCACTCGCAAGCTTCAGATTAGAACTGGGGCAATGCGCAACACTACAGCCATGCTCGGCCAGTATCTGCATTTCCACATCCGTCATATGTACACAATGTGCAAATGTCACACTCGGCCCCAATAAATCCAAATTCGCTAATCGTGCTAACGGCCGTAAACCATGTGTGTTATTACTTTCAGAGATTTCCGCTACTGTCTCATGCAAATGCGTATGCACGCCAATATTGACCTGATTAGCTAGCATTGCTATCCGTTGAAATGTTTTATCTGAAACGGTATAAGGCGCATGGGGGGCAAAGCTAAAACTGATTAAAGACTGGTCGCGGTAATTATCCCTTACATCTAATCCTTTTTTGATATAGCTATCAGCATCATTTGCATATTGGGTAGCAAATTCAATAACAACCAATCCTAAATTAGCGCGCAGCCCCATTTTGATAGCGGCATCGGCAGCGGATGCTGGAAAAAAATACATATCATTAAAGGTTGTCACGCCACCACTGAGCATTTCAGCCGCAGCCAAAACTGTCCCATCATAGACAAACTCTGGCGAAACTAGCTTGCTTTCTGCAGGCCAAATATGCTGCTGCAACCAAGGCTGAAGCGCAACGCCATCAGCTAAACCTCGCATCAAGCTCATCGCCGCATGTGCATGCAAATTAACCAACCCTGGCATCAAAACATGACTGTTTAATTGAACTATCTCATCAGCTTGATATAGCGAATGCGCATGAGCATATTGACAAATGTCGACAATTTTCCCTGCATCAATAATAACAGCATGATGCTCCAGAAGCGTATTTCTTGGCACCACAGTCAAAACCCAGCGCGCTTCAATGATTAAACTGACCTGTTGTTTCATTTATATATTATACCGTTTAAATACTAACTAAAAAAAAGCCTCGCATCAGCGAGGCTTTTTAAATAAACGAAGTTTATTTGTGATTACTTACAAACTGTTTCTTTAACGTTCGCTTCAATTGTTACACGACGGTTAGGTTGTAAGCACTCAATCAATGCTTTTCTAGCTTTAATACCTTCACATGAAACCACTGGCACAGACTCACCACGACCTGTTGATGTAATAATATCAGAGCTTACACCTTTAGAAGCTAAGTACTCAGCTACTTGTTTTACACGACGCTCAGATAATTTTTGGTTATATTCATATGAACCTAGATAGTCAGTATGACCAGTTACGATAACATTTGTAATTTCAGGATTAGATTTAATTTTTTCTGCTGTTGCATCTAACTCTGCTTTACCTTCTGGTCTAATCGCTGCTTTGTCAAAACCAAATAGTTTTTCTGCATCAATTGTAACTGTGTCTAGTTTTTCTTCACACATTGGAGCTGGCTCTGGCGCTGGCTCTGCTACTGGAATTGGAGCTGGCTCTGGTGCTGCCGCTGCAACAACAGGTGCTGGTGCACCAAAACGAACAAAACCGCCTATGCTTAAGATTGTGTTTCCGATTGTTTCAGTACTAGATCCTGTGTAAACACCATTAGTTTCGTTAGCCACTTTAGCTCTGCTGAATTGATGTCTTACATCAGCCTGGAAACCAAATGTATCGTTAAGTAAATATTGTGCACCTAAACCAAGGCTTGCTAACCAAGATGTTTTATCTTCATCAACATTTAAACCTGGTACTGAGTAGTCAAGATCATTTTTAGCTACGCCAAGACCAGCTAATAAGAATGGACGGAATTTGTCACGGCTAAACATATATAAAGCATCCAACTCTAAAGTTGTATTTTTATATTCGCCACTTGAACCTGGAACTCTAAAATCCTCACCAGTTTCTGCATATCCAAAGCGGCCTTGTAAATCCCAGCTTTGGCTAAGTTCTTTACCAAGCGTAACGTAACCACCGACGCCATTACGAGCTTCAAGGTCACTATCTGTATTAATTGCAGCGATACCAGCACCTCCGTACCAAGCACCGCGATACATATCTTCTGCAGAAGCAGAAAACGCTGTCAAACTTAGTGTTGCTGCTACAGCAAGACTAACTAATTTTTTATTCATGTGTGAACTCCTAAAGTTAACTGCTTGAAAAGCAGTATATAAAAAAACTAAAAATCTGTTAACCAAACTATACTTAATCCAAGTTTGATTTGCAACTTAGCCAGTTATATTTCTAGCGGCTCTAACACATTGTTGTAGTTTAACAACATGCTTTTAACTTTTGCTACTTCATCTCCAGCCAGCGTCAATGTTCTATTGCGCTCATTACAAACGCCGCCGCGCATGCCGATAAAACTAGGGTTTAACATTAACAGTCGATTTATATGCGATTTATTGACTGATCCTGCCAAGCCAGAGATAAGTTTGTGTTGTTTGCAAACAACGATGAACTCTCTTAATGTCTCAATCATTTGTAATTCTAATAATGATATTTTTTTTAGCTGCGTATCTAACATCGCCCCATAAAATCCATTACGCTTTAGCTGCGCTATCAAGTTCAAATCCAATGGATTATCAGCAAAAAAAACAACGACCACTTTAATATTACAAGTCGTTAATTGTTTTTTCGTTTCACTAAAAAAATCAGCTTGTTGAAACAGTTCACTCGCTGCAATTTTAACGATATCGACACCTAAGCTCGCATATAAAACAACGTCACGTATAAGCGCTTCAACCGTTTTATGTCCCTCACCTACTGTTGCACTGACTAATACACTGCCATTTACATCTTGCACAATTTCACGAACGATATCGATATC
>JBFJJY010000206.1:0-3748 GCA_041612055.1 Methylophilaceae bacterium
ATTCGTTTATGCCAGACCAATCACGATAAATTGGTTGAAGGTGCTGGCGCAGCGGCTAATCTTGTACTTGATGGATTAGACAATCAACAAATCAACCAAACTGGATTAGCACTTTGTGTCAGTTGCGTAGGCCGCAAAGGCGTCATGGCGGCACAAGTGGCTGACGAAATAAGCTTGATTCAACAAACGCTTGGCAGCAACACACACATTGCTGGTTTTTATTCTTATGGTGAAATAGCGCCTCGCCCCAACACTAGCAATAGCGTATTGCATAATCAAACCATGACCATTGGTTATTTAAGTGAGGCGGTTTAGTTATATTCAACTCGATACCAATTCACCTTGATACCAAGCATTGATTCAAAATTTGATTTTTTTGAAAAACACCTGCACCGTTCAAGTGTTTTTTGTTTTATGATGACATATCAATTAAAACAAACCCATTTATCAGGAGATATCTATGTCTAGCTCAGTTATGCTAAAAGGAAATCCTGTCGATGTTGCAGGCAATCTGCCTCAAATCGGCAGCACTGCACCCAACTTCACTCTAGTTGATGAAGCATTGCAAGATGTCACATTGGATACATATGCAGGCAAACGAAAAGTGCTGAATTTATTTCCAAGTGTCGACACACCAACATGTGCCAGTTCAGTGCGTGAATTTAACAAACGTGCGAGTAGCATGAATAATACTGTTGTGATCAATATTTCAGCTGATTTACCATTTGCACAAAAACGTTTTTGCGCGGCTGAAGGTATCGAGAATGTGGTTAATCTATCTACCATGCGTGGTCGCGACTTTTTAATGAATTACGGTGTGTTGCTATTTAGCAGCAAGTTGGCTGGTTTAGCCGCGCGTGCTGTGATTGTCTTAGACGAAAATGACATTGTTAAATACATTGAGTTAGTGCAAGAAATTACGCAAGAGCCTAATTACGATGCAGCCATTGCAGCATTATAAATAGTAGCATTAACAATTAATAAGCCCAGCATTGCTGGGCTTATTTGTTTAAACGGACACAGATTACAACACTTTCACAAACTCACCTTTTATAGCACGAGTGAGCAGCGTCAATAAGTCAGCACCTTTTAATGCCAATGCATAGCCCAACACGCCGCTACCAATCACCACCGTTTCATAATCATAAACGCTCTTATCAACCAGCGTTATTAAGCTTTGCGGCAAAGCAATTGGTGGCACAGCACCAACAACATAGCCTGTTGCTTCTGATACTTCATTAAATTCTGCCATGCGCAACTTGCGCTCATCGAGTTGTTTACGCAAAATACCCCAATCTGCACGTCCACCGCCAGCGACTGCAAGCATATAAAATTGTTCAGAACCGCCACGAAACAATACACTGCGTACTACTGAAGCTGGGTCTAAGCCTTTTGCAGCAAGCAGATCTTCTAAGTTGCGCACTGGTTTTTTATCTTCGCTTAGTGGAATTTCAATAATCTCAAAAGCGATTTTTTGCTTTTGCAGCAGCGCAGTGACTGCTGAGTTAATTTCTGATTGCATAGCTTATGTTGATGCCTTATTTAGGTTCATATTCGGTATATTTTGCATTACTGCCTTTAGCCATTTCTACAGGGTATTTTTTGGCATTAAGATCAATTTTCTTATTAGCTGCTTCAATTAAATCAATGCCACAGACCTCTGCAATACGCAGTAAATAAACAAAAGTATCTGATAACTCTTGCCCAACTTGTTCTTTCTTTGCAGCGTTTAAATCACGACTTTCCGCTTCTGTCATCCATTGAAAATGTTCAACCACTTCCCCCGCTTCAACAATCATTGCCATGGATAAGTTTTTTGGTGAGTGAAATTGTGCCCAGTCACGCTCTTGCACAAACTGGTTAATCCGCGCCCGCAGGTTGTCTAAAGAGTCAGTCAATATCAGCTTCCAATTCTTGGTCAAGTCGTTTTGTGTGTTTATATTACTATACTTCGTATTGGTTATTGGCTTTTAGCAAAATCGCAAAATCTTCAGCAGAAAGTGGGCGGCTAACATAGTAACCTTGTATAACATCACAGCTCGCTTCTTTTAAAAACTGCAGTTGCGCGGATGTTTCAACACCTTCAGCAATCACATCAAAATTCAAGCTATGCGACATTTTAATAATTGCCGTCACAATAGCGGCATCATTGGCATCCAATTCAATGTCGCGCACAAAGCTTTTATCAATTTTGACGCTACTAACTGGCAATCTTTTTAAATATGACAAACTAGAATAGCCTGTACCAAAATCATCAATGGCCAATCCAACACCCATTTCTTTAAGTGCTAATAAATCGCTAACACTCTCATTATCAGCATCGATAGCAACCGTTTCGGTCACTTCTAGTTCTAAATATTGCGCCTCCAAACCTGATTGCATCAATGCTTTTGATACTTGCTGCAAGTAATTGGCTTGTTTTAGCTCGACAGTAGAGACATTAATCGCAATTGGAATCGGTGCGAATCCTGCCGTTTGCCAGCGTTTATTTTGCTCACACGCTTCGTTTAATACCCATTTTCCAATCAACTTAATTAACCCTGTGTCTTCCGCAATTGGAATAAAGATATCAGGAGAGACCACACCTTTTTCTGGATGATGCCATCGAATCAGCGCTTCTGCGCCAATAATTTTACCTGTTTCCAACAAGACTTTTGGTTGATAAACCAGTTTGAACTCGTTGTTATTAACCGCTTTGATTAAACTATTCTCAAGGTCAACTTGTTCAGCTATTTTTGCACTTAATTGCTTAGTAAAAAACTGAAAATTATTTCTACCTAGGCTTTTTGCATAATACATTGCCGCATCCGCGTTTTTCATTAACGCCTCTGAACTATCGCCATCTTCTGGATACATGGAGATACCAATACTGGCTGATACATTCAACTCATGCGATCCTACGTGAAAAACACTGCTGGTTGCCTCTAGCAGTTTATTCGCAATGTTCACTGGCGTTGCGGGACTATCAAACTCAGTGAGCAAAATCACAAACTCATCGCCACCCTGTCTACTAATCGTATCCATGCTTCTCAGACAAGCTTGTAATTTTTTGCTCAACATCATCAATAACTGATCACCAACATCATGTCCTAAAGTGTCGTTAATTTTTTTAAAGTGATCGAGATCCAAATATAAAATTGCGACTCTGCTATTTTTTCTTCTCGCCAAGCTCAAGGCTTGGGTAATGCGATCAGTTAATAATAATCGATTGGGTAAGTCAGTTAAAAAGTCATGCTCTGCCAAATACGACATTTTTTCAGCCATGTGTTTGGCTTCACTGACATCATGAAACACCAATACCACGCCAATGGTACTGCCATCAACATTAATAATAGGGGCGGCTGAATCTTCAATCGCAAACTCTTTACCTGTTTTAGAAATAACAATGGTGTGGTTGGCTATGCCACAGACAGTGCCGTGTGCTAGTACAACATCAACTGGATTGGCGGCAAGCTTGCGTGTACTTTCGTTTAAGATTCTAAAGACTTCTAGAATTGGGCGGCCTTTGGCTTCTGCCAGCGTCCAGCCAGTCATTTTTTCAGCAATCGGATTCAAATAAGTGACATTAGAATTCATATCCGTCGTAATAACGCCATCGCCAATTGATTCTAACGTCACTAGTGCTTGTTGCTTCTCGTGAAATAAGTCTTGCTCAATCAGTTTCCTTTGTTCAATTTCCATTAACAAATCACGATTGATATTGGATAGCTCCAAGGTGCGCTGTTGAACACTTTGCTCGAGATTATTA
>JBFJJY010000207.1:0-3733 GCA_041612055.1 Methylophilaceae bacterium
TCATGAATATGCGCGTTTAAATGCCCCCCTTGCTGCATGTTGACATACCAAGAGCTGGTAAATTCAAGCTCATCTGGAAACGACTGTATCAATTCGCAATCCGCATCAGCAAACTGCGCTTTATAGTCAACAAATGCTTGTTTGACTAATGTTGCTAGCTGTTTAAATGAGGTCTCTGGACGCTTAAATAAATTACCAGCTGATTGTTTGCCATAATGCAGCATGCCTTGCACGCGCTGTGCAATATCAGCATGTTCAATATCATGCAATAATTGTTTTAGTAATGGGCTATTTGGCTCAGCTAAGGCGTCTATACGGTGATGATAGACAAAATCTAAACCATTTTTACAGAAATTGTACGGATCTTCTTGCGAAAAATTGTTGGCATAATGGGTGGCTAATGTAGCGATAAAAGGAGATGTATGACGCGTATTATTGACGACATCATCTAATGTTGATTTGAAGTCATCAAAGCGTTCGGCTTTGTATAAACAATATAATTGACGCGCTTGCCAATCATCAAATTGAGACCGTTCAAAATAAGTTGCTGCTTCGCTATATCGCTTTGCAAGGTAACAAAATTCCCCCATATTGTAATTCGCATTTGGGTGGTCAGGGTTGCGTGAGAGTGCTGCTTGATAGTTTTTAACCGCCGCATCCATATCGCCATGGTCACGCAAGGTCTCGCCTAGATTGTTGTAGGCGTCAGTGTAATTAGGAAACAAAGCAATCGCTTGTTGGTAACTAGCAATGGCATCATTTAAATGGCCCTTATCCCGCAATGCGGTTCCTAAATTGAAGTGGCCGCGTGCATCCTGTGGGTTTATTTTTAAACCAGTTCGATAACTGGTGATAGCATCATCTAATAAGCCTAATCGTTGTAACACTGTGCCTAAGTTGCCATGTGCTTCAAAAAAGTTTGGTTGGCGGCGAATTGCTTGTTGATAGGCATTTATTGCTTCATCAAATCGGTTTAAATGGCTGAGCGCAATACCTAAATTGAAATAGAGGTCTGCTGTGTTAGGCTGTAATTTAATGGCATGTTGATAGCTAATAACAGATTCTGCAAATTTTTGCTGTCCGTCTAAAGCCAAGGCAAGCACATGATGCAAAACAAACCCAGTGGGGTGTTTTGCAATCAAATTTTTGGCTGTTTGCTCAGCGAGTGCGAGCTGCCCATTGTTCAATAGTTGGATTAGTTTTTGCGTTTCTTGTTGGTTTGGTTGTGAAGTGTTTGCCATAGTAGGGTTATATCGCAGCTTGTTGAATATGAATGACTGTCATGAATCAGTACGGCGCGCGTTCCAATCGAGAAGCTAATTGCTTCAGTAAGCGCATGGCGATGCTTGGATAATCAGTCAGCATCGCGTCAATATTTTCAGCGTAGATGACAATAATGCGCGCTTCTGGTGAAGCGACAATTGCATTGCTCGTCGTTGGCTGACTCGTTAAGCTGGCTGTTTCGCCAAAATATTGACCAGCAGTAATCGTGCGCAATATGGTTTCTCCTATCGTTAAATTCACTTCACCAGTGACTAAATAATAAAGGTTACGTTCTGTATTGCCAATGGTGTACACATAATCATCAGCTTGTGCCGTAATGCCGTAGCGCCGCATCAGTGCTTCAATATAGTTGCTCTTATCAGAGGCCTCGCCAAATAGACCTTTCAGCAATAATGTGTCTTGCTTTCTTAAGGTTGCAATAAAGACCGAGCCTAATAAAAACACCGCAAAATTGACATAGAGCCACGTGATGGAAACAAACATATTCTTCATGCTGCCAAAGACAGCACCATAGTTTGGATTAAGCGAAAAGAAGATGGCAAAGGTCGGTCGCATTAATAGCCACAATAAAGCAGTCAATAAAGCGCCCATTAAAATGTGGCGCATGATGACGCGCATTGGGAAAAACATTTTGTAAAATAAGGCAATCAATAAAGTGGTGATTGATAAAGTAATAGAGTCACCAATAAAGCTAAGCGTTCTTTTCGGCAAATGATCTGCTAAAAACTGGACAATACCCTCGACTACATAACCTGCTGCTGTGAATGAAAAAAACAGCAATAAAATGCCCAGCACAGAAGCAATGTCAGCAATTTTACTTTTGAAAAATGAAGGTTTCTCTGTCACAGATGAAATATGATAGAAAGAAGTGCGCATAGCTCTGGCCAGTGGTGTAATCGTCCAAAACAAAACAAATAAACCAAGTGCTCCCCATGCGGCTTTGGTTGTAGATGCGTTATAGACTTCGGTCATAATCTTTGCACTAAAGTCTGGCATGATGTTACTGGTTAAAATGGCCAGCTTAACAATGGCATAATCAGATGAAAAAACCAGATGGCTTAACAAGTAAAAAATGAGCAGCACCATTGGGATGAGTGCAAATAAAGCATAAAACGATAAAGAAGCAGACAACCCTAAAACATTATGGCGGCCAAATCCCGCTAGTGTTTCGCGGAAAACAAACAACAGCGTTGCGTATTCTTTTTCAGAATACGCCCTGAGCGTTTTTTTAATGGTAGGGTGCTCTGCAAATTTCTTAAGACTTGCTTTTGCTGCACTTAATTTATTCAAAGTAATGCACTTAATCCTTAATTAATCAGTTGATATTTTACAGCGCTTTAAATTTTTCGGTAGCACCAATCAGTGCAGATACAATGCCTGGCTCCATTGCTGAATGCCCAGCATCTTGCACAACAATATATTCAGCATGCGGCATGGCTTGGGTTAGTAGCCATGAGGTGTATGGTGGACACACCATGTCATAGCGACCTTGTACAATAACTGTAGGAATATTCGATAATGTCGCTGCTTTATCTAAAATGGCTTCACCATCAATAAAGCATAAGTGACGAATGTAATGAATTTGCACACGCGCACGTGCAACATCAGCTTGCTGTTCATATTTCCGTTCTTGAGCAGACTGTTGAGTGGCGGACGTTGTTTTTGCGGCAGTCGGGTCCAAACGCATGATGCTACTTTCGTAATTATTCCATGCCACTGCTGCTGGATGACTAATTGTGATATCGTCAGAAGCAATTCGTTTCTCAAAAGCGGTAAGAACATCAGCTTGTTCATCTAATGGTAAATAGTTAATTAATGTGTGCCACACATCAGGATAAAAGTGTTTGATATCACCCAAAAACCAATCCAATTCGGATTGGCGGCTCAGAAAAATGCCACGTAAAGATAGTGATAGAACACGCTGAGGGTGCTGCGTTGCATAAGCGAGTGCAAGTGTGCTGCCCCACGAGCCGCCAAACACATGCCAAGTCTCTATGCTCAGGTGCTGGCGGAGCGCTTCTAAATCATTTACTAAATCGGCTGTTGTGTTATTGGCTAGCGAACCTTGAGGACGACTTTTGCCACATCCGCGTTGGTCTAGCAAAATAATGCGGTAATGCGCCGGGTCAAAAAATCGGCGTTGACCTGGATTGCAACCGCTGCCTGGACCACCATGTAGGAACACAATAGGGCGTCCTACTGGATTGCCTGATTGTTCGTAATATATTTCATGACCGTCATTTGTTTTAAGCCAGTTTTTTGCGTAACAATCTAATTCAGGGTATAAATTGTAAGTGTGTTGACACATTTTAAATAAATGCTTTCTAATTGATTTAATTGAATATTTTATTTTACATGATTCAGAACAATATTTTTTTGGGGAATATGTAAATAAATTGTAACTAAAGTGTTGCATTTATGAATCAATTGTTTTATATTTCAATCCTCA
>JBFJJY010000208.1:0-3732 GCA_041612055.1 Methylophilaceae bacterium
ATGGTTGGCTAAGGTGTTGAGTGCGCTCGATTTTCCAGCATTTGAGCGACCTGCAAAGGCGATTTCGACACCATTTGGGGGTGGCAAATCGCTAAGTTGATGGGCGGAAATGTAGAAGGCTGCGTTTTGAAAGAGGGACATGGTGTGGTTTTATTTGTAAATGACATGTATTGCCAGAGGTGTAAATGCTATCACGAACGGGTTAACTTTGATAAAATAAGCACCTTAAATTGTCTAAATATCTGGAGCAAGTATGCGTATCAGGGGTTTGTCTTTATTCATTTCATCGCTAATGGTTTCTTTTTTTGCGATTTCGTCGGGTGTTCATGCAGAAGAGGCTGCAGCACAAAAGCAGGGTGCAGCGGAGGAAATAGCAAAAACAGTTTGCGCCGCATGTCATGGTGCTGATGGTAATGGCGTGATTACATTGAATCCAAAATTAGCAGGACAGCATTCAGATTATTTAACGAAACAGTTGTATGATTTTAAAGCAGGCAAACGCGCCAATGCGGTGATGGCTGGTATGGTTGCGAATTTATCGGATGAAGATATAAAAGGATTGGCTAAGTATTTTGCCGCGCAAACGCCTACGCTTGGAAAAGCAAAATCAAATGGTGTTGGCTCGTTGGGTGAGAAAATATACCGTGGCGGTATTGCAGCGACTAACGTGCCTGCTTGTGCAGCTTGTCATGGCGCAAATGGCGAAGGGCTGCCAAAACGTTTCCCTCGCTTATCAGGTCAGCATGCAGATTACACAGCACAGCAACTTAAAATATTTCGTACGGCTGAGCGTGCTAATGCGCCGATGATGCAAGTTATTGCAACTAAGATGACCGATGCGGAAATGCAAGCAGTAGCAGACTATATTCAAGGATTACACTAAAGTTAGTATAAAAACTAGTGCGTAATAAGCATCATCTATTTTAGGTGATGCTGGTAGTAAAAGTAGTGAGCAGTAAAAATAATAAATAAGCAGTAAAAACAATAATAAAAAGGATGCGATATGAATAAAAATAAAGGCTTCACGCTTGTCGAACTTGCTATTGTGTTGGTCATTATTGGTTTGCTATTAGGGTTTGTGCTTAATGGTCAACCATTAATAGACAGTGCCAAAGTTAAAAAAATGGCAAGAGACTTCCAAAATATCCAGCTGTATATTCACGGATACCAAGATCGATTTAAAACTCTTCCCGGTGATGACCACAATGCAGATGTGCATGTGGGCGGCACCAATGCTGCCAATGGCACGCGCAATGGTGTCATACAAGGCGCTTGGGATACGGCAGATAACGATGATGAGTCGTGTGCCATTTGGCAGCATGTTCGCCTTGCTGGGTTATCTTCCGGTACAACCGTAATCGATTGCACCGCCAATAATACGTATCAGCCTAGAAACGCCGATGGCGGTTTGATTGGTGTGCAAAGTGTCTCTAGCTTTACGCAGATCACTGGCATGCGCGGCGCTTATGTCGTGTGTTCTGATGCAATATTAGGCAGATTAGCGGCGCAGATTGATACAACACTAGATGATGGCGTTGGCAATACGGGTGCCGTTAGAGTGGCTACGCGAGGAGAAGCTGCAAGTGCTGGCATTGCGGCGCCCTTAGAAGGCTCCGCTTATGTTGTATGTATGTCATTTTAGATAATATTGTTAATGGGAAGGGCACATTTTTTGTGCCCTTTCATTTTCAATTATCGTGAATATGAATTAGAATGCACTTCAATCTAAAGAGCAGTTGAAACAATTTATATTCAATGACCCAAAATATCGTAGAAATTGACAATCTTTCATTTGGTTACAACAATCGTACGCTGCATAAAGGCATTTCGATGTCTTTCCCGCGCGGTAAAGTTGTGGCTATTATGGGCGGTAGTGGCAGTGGAAAAACAACACTGCTACGTTTAATTGGCGGTCAATTTAAACCATCTGCTGGCGAGGTAAGAGTTGCAGGAAAGGTGGTGCATAAGCAAAACCGAGAAGGCATCTATCAATTGCGGCGCAAAATGGGGATGTTGTTCCAGCAAGGTGCCTTATTTACCGATCTTTCTGTGTATGACAATGTTGCTTTTCCTATGCGAGAGCTGACAGATTTACCAGAAAGCATGATTCATGATTTGGTGTTGATGAAATTAAATGCAGTTGGTTTGCGTGGTGCACATACGTTAATGCCAACTGAGCTTTCAGGCGGTATGGCGCGCAGAGTGGCGTTGGCAAGGGCGATTGCGCTAGACCCAGATATTATGATGTATGACGAGCCATTTGCTGGCTTAGATCCAATTTCAATGGCTGTTATTTGTGATTTAATCCGCACACTCAATGATGCGCTTGGTACGACATCTATCGTTGTAACGCATGATGTAGAAGAAACATTCTCGTTTGCAGACTATGTCTACTTTGTCGCAGATGGTGTTGTAGCGGCAGAAGGCACCCCAGAAGATTTGCGTCAATCGACACTTCCTTTCATTCATCAGTTTGTGCATGGTGAAAAAGATGGTCCAGTACCGTTTCACTATCCAGCCGCTGATTACAAACAAGATTTGTTGGGATAAGTTAAAGAATGATACGTTCTAAAATGCTCATCGGTTTAATCCGTTTTTTACGTAAGCTCGGTAGTGATTCTATCGGTAAAGTTTGGCGTTTGGGTGCTGGCGCCCGCTTGTTTGGTTTGATGCTTATTTCTTCAGGCGAGAGTTTTAGACGGTTTCGTTTGGTGATGCGCGAAGTCTATTTTACTGGCGTTATGTCGTTGGTCATTATTTCCGTCTCTGCTTTTTTTGTGGGGATGGTTTTAGCATTGCAAGGCTACAATACTTTGCAAAAATACGGATCATCTGAGGCAATTGGCGTGTTAGTTGCATTGGCGCTGGTGCGTGAATTAGGTCCTGTTGTGACTGCTTTACTGTTTGCAGGCAGGGCAGGTACGGCAATTACAGCCGAAATAGGACTAATGAAAGCAACTGAGCAGTTGTCAGCAATGGAAATGATGGCAGTTAGTCCGATATCACGTGTGATTGCACCTAGGTTTTGGGCAGGTGTTATTGCCTTACCAATATTGGCTGCGCTATTTTCAATGATTGGTGTTTTAGGTGGCTATTTAGTGGCAGTTCCATTGATTGGTGTTGACGCTGGAGCATTCTGGTCACAAATGCAAGCCAATGTCGATTGGCGTTTTGATATTTTAAATGGCGTCATTAAAAGTATTGTGTTTGGTGTGGCCTGTACAATGATTGCTTTATTTGAAGGCTATGATGCACCGCCGACAGCCGAGGGTGTTAGCCGCGCGACTACGAGAACGGTGGTTACATCTTCATTAGTTGTATTGGCGCTGGATTTTGTATTAACTTCGTTTATGATTGTGTAAGTATAAGGGTGGAACCGAGATGGAAAGAACAACGATAGATTTATGGGTGGGGATATTTGTTGCGCTAGGTGTCGCCGCACTGCTTGGCTTAGCCATGAAAGTGGGTAATTTGACGACGACTAATATTGGCGAGACTTATACTGTAGAGGCTGCATTTGAGAATATCGGCGGCTTAAAACCACGTGCACCAGTAAAAAGCGCAGGCGTCGTGGTTGGGCGTGTCGAAGGTATTCGATTTGATACGACAAGCTATGAAGCGATTGTTAAGTTGAATATTGATAAAAGCTATCAGTTCCCTGCGGATACTTTTGCCAATATTTACACAGCTGGCTTATTGGGTGAGCAGTATATTGGTTTAGAAGCCGGCGGC
>JBFJJY010000209.1:0-3727 GCA_041612055.1 Methylophilaceae bacterium
AAAACAACATTGATGCTAAACAAGATCTATATATAGCCGCAGGGAAAATTGTCGGTATTGGTGCGGCGCCTAAAGGATTTTCTGCTACGCAAACAATTGATGCCACCGGTTTAATCGTAGCGCCTGGCTTTGTTGACTTAAGTGCGCGATTACGCGAACCTGGTGATGAATATAAAGCAACGTTAGAAAGTGAATTACGCGCTGCTGCTGCTGGTGGTGTAACAAGTTTATCTTGTCCGCCAGATACCGACCCCGTATTGGATGAACCAGGTTTAGTAGAAATGCTTAAACTTCGTGCTTGGCGGCACAATCTAGCACGCATTTATCCATTAGGCGCACTCACGCAAAAGTTAGAAGGGAAAGCGCTTACTGAAATGTGTGAACTAACTGAGGCGGGTTGCGCTGGCTTTACACAAGCAGATAATCCCATTATTGACACGCAAGTATTATGGCGTGCTTTTGAATATGCAGCTACGTTTGGCTATACAATCTTTTTACGACCCGAGGAACCTTTTCTTGGCAAAGACGGCGTGGCTCATGATGGAGAAGTTGCGGGCAGGCTTGGGTTAAAAGGTATTCCAAGCGCAGCAGAATCGTTGAGAATAGCGGCGGTTTTACGTATTGCACAAGAAACGAAAACGAAAATCCATTTTTGCCGTATTTCTACCGCAGAAGGTGTTGCCCTCATCAGAGAGGCCAAAAAGAAAGGCATTGCCATCACAGCCGATGTCAGCATTCATCATTTACATCTTACAGAGCATGACATTGGCTATTTTGATACTAATGCGCATTTAAAACCGCCACTTCGCACCATTCGAGATAAAGAAGCACTATGCTTAGGTGTGAAAGATGGCACCATTGACGCTATCTGCTCTGACCATGCCCCCGTAGATGATGATGCTAAATTACTCCCTTTTGCTGATGCTGAAGCAGGTGCAACTGGCTTGGAGCTATTGTTACCGCTCACCTTAAAATGGTCTAATCAAAATAACGTTTCTTTGCAAAATGCAATTGCTAAAATCACCAGCCAATCAGCCACAATTTTAGGTATTAACAGTGGTAACCTGAGTGTGGGTGCGAATGCAGATATTGCCATTTTTGACCCTGAAGCCGCGTGGCAAGTTACGCCATCAGCATTGAATAGCCAAGGGAAAAACACCCCTTTCATCAATATGGAAGTGATTGGAAAAGTGGTTTATACCCTACTCAACGGCCAACTCACCTACCAGAACAATGTGAAATAGACGCAAGGTTTGTCGCTGCAATACAACACGAGGCTTGACGCGTGATAAAAAGAGAGTAATAGTGTGCTGTGCATGTTTGAGTACCTTGTTTAACTGGGCATAAACTGAAACATCATTGTTTATTTTAATTGGGAGACTAAAAATGGGTTCTTTAGGATGTTGTGTAATATGGTTCTTAGTTGGCGCATTGGTTGGTTGGCTGTTAAATTATTGGCTATGTAAACGTTGCTCTAAAAAAACTAAAGAAGCAACGACACCGCCTGCTGCAAAAGTCGCTGATGTTCCTGCTTCCAGCGTTACTCCAGTTGAAAAATCACCAACACCTGCAGCAGTAGCACCTAAGAAAGCGACTCGCAAACCAGCAACAGCAAAACCAAAAGCGGCTACCCCAGCAATAAACAGTGTCATTGATTTAGCTGCTGCAAAAGCCGCTGGAATCTCCATTAAAAACGCCGATGACTTGACCGTTATTGAAGGCATTGGTCCTAAAATTAATGAGCTATTTAAAGATAATGGTCTTCAATCATTCGCGGATGTTGGAAATGCGTCAGTATCACAAATGCGCGCTATTTTAGACAAGGGTGGCGCACGCTACCGCATGGCTAACCCAGGCACTTGGGCTAAACAGGCAAAATTGGCAGCTAACAACAAATGGACTGAGCTCAAAAAACTACAAGATGAATTATCTGGTGGCAAGAAAAAGTAATGTAGCAAAACTTGCCTTTACTAAAAAAGCCGATTTCCATCGGCTTTTTTTGTTTGAATAGCTGGCTAATTAAAGCATACCAACATGATCTAACTTAGAAGATGCGCCTCTATCTTTAGCGATTTTACTTTCTAATTTAAAGCGCAACCTTAAGTCATTGGCAGAGTCTGCGTTGCGCAAAGCATCTTCATATGTCACTTTTCCAGCTTCATGCAAATCAAATAAAGCTTGATCAAACGTTTGCATGCCTTGCTCACGTGAGCGTGCAATCACTGATTTAATTTCATGCACATCGCCCTTAAAAATCAAATCGGAAATTAAAGGTGAATTTAACATGACCTCGATGGCGGCTACTCGGCCAAGACCATCACTTTTGGGGAGTAATCGTTGAGAAACAAAAGCACGAATATTGAGCGATAAATCCATTAATAATTGTGGTTTGCGCTCTTCTGGGAAAAAGTTAATTATTCGATCAATTGCTTGGTTTGTGCTGTTTGCATGCAACGTAGACATACACAAGTGGCCCGTTTCAGAGAAAGCAATCGCATAATTCATTGTCTCCCTGTCTCTAATCTCACCAATCAAAATGACATCCGGCGCTTGTCGTAACGTATTTTTCAAGGCAATTTCCCAACTATCGGTATCCACGCCGACTTCTCGCTGTGTCACCACGCAGTTATTGTGTGCGTGCATAAACTCAACAGGATCTTCGATAGTAATGATATGCCCATAACTATGCTGATTACGATACCCCACCATAGCAGCTAACGAGGTTGATTTACCAGAACCTGTTCCACCTACAAAGATCACTAAACCACGTTTCGTCATGGCAATCTCTTTCAGCACTTCTGGTAGTTCTAGCTCATCTATTGTAGGAATCTTGGACGTGATTGGCCTAAAGACTAAACCAACGGAGCCGCGCTGGATAAACGCATTCACGCGAAACCGAGCCATATCAGGAATACCAATCGCAAAGTTACACTCATTGGTGCGATCGAACTCTGCCGCCTGTTTGTCATTCATGATGGAGCGACATATTTCTCTTGCTTGTTGTGAAGTTAAACGCTCTGATTTAACTGGCGTTAACTTACCATCAATCTTCAGTGCTGGCGGGAAACCTGCTGTAATAAACATATCCGATGCATTTTTTTCCAGCACCAGTCTAAGCAAATCAAATACAAACTCTTCTGCCTGTCCCTTTTCCATCTAATCACCCACCTTTAACCTACAATAGATTCTTTGTTCGAAGCTTTTGAGCGCGCTTCTTTTGCAGAAATAATGTTTTTTCTAACCAGCTCTTGCAAACTTTGGTCTAATGTCTGCATGCCGATATTTTGACCTGTTTGAATTGCTGAGTACATTTGCGCCACTTTATTCTCACGAATCAAATTACGGATAGCCGGCGTACCAATCATAATTTCATGTGCTGCCACACGTCCCTGCTCATCTCGTGTTTTACAAAGGGTTTGTGAAATCACCGCCCTGAGTGATTCTGACAACATAGACCGCACCATGTCTTTTTCCGCCGCAGGAAACACATCAACAATACGATCAATTGTTTTAGCCGCAGAGCTGGTGTGCAATGTACCAAACACTAAATGTCCTGTTTCTGCCGCAGTCAGCGCCAAACGAATCGTTTCAAGATCACGTAATTCACCCACTAAAATCACATCAGGATCTTCGCGTAATGCCGCACGTAATGCATTTTGAAATGACAAGGTATGCGGCCCAACTTCACGTTGATTAATCAGGCTTTTCTTAGACTCATGCACAAATT
>JBFJJY010000210.1:0-3721 GCA_041612055.1 Methylophilaceae bacterium
AATTATGGAATCCGACTTATATCATCGACTATCCTGTCGAAGTGTCGCCATTAGCGCGTGCTTCTGATGCTAATGCAGAAATCACAGAGCGTTTTGAACTGTTTATCACTGGACGTGAAATGGCCAATGGCTTTAGCGAGCTGAATGATGCAGAAGACCAAGCCGCACGCTTCCATGCGCAAATGAAAGCGAAAGAAGCGGGGGACCAAGAAGCGATGTATTACGATGCTGACTTTATTCGCGCTTTAGAATATGGCATGCCGCCAACGGGTGGCTGTGGCATTGGCCTTGATCGTTTGGTTATGTTAATTACGGATAGTCCAAGTATCCGCGATGTAATTTTGTTTCCGCATATGCGAGCAGAATCTTAAGCAAATTTCAGCTTAATTTCTTGCTTAAACAAACGCCAGTTAATGCAAATTAACTGGCGTTTTTGTTTGTTGTAAATTACCAACATTCAACATTCGATTCATTTTTCGTCATCAAATTGTCACATTGCAGTCGCAAAATCGCTCTCGTTGAAAAACATTGGTTTCATTATTTATAACTAAAAGGGAGTTTAACTGTGAACATTCAATTACGTCGTGCGCTCATGACAGCGCTGACAGGGACTGCATTATTTGGCTTCGGCACTAACGCCATGGCTGATTCAACTTTTGACTTAATTCAAGCTTTAGTAGACAAAGGCGTATTAACAGAAGAAGAAGCATTGCCATTGATGAAAAGCCGTGCAAATGACGAAGAAAGACAAGCTAAAAAAGAAAAAAGTAACCCAACATTAGAAGTTGGTAAAAAGGGTCTCGTTGTTAAAAACCCAGATGGTGACTTTAGTCTTAAATTGGGTGGTCGTATGCATGCTGATTATACTAACCATAGTGGTGAATCTGACTTGCCAGCTAATAGAAAGCCTATTAACGGCACGCAAATTCGCCGTGGTCGTATTGCATTAAGCGGAACGGTTTATAACGATTATGACTACATGATTGAGACCGATTTTGCAAATGATGGCGTTTCAGTTAAGGATTTATTCTTGGTTTATCATGGCTTTAACTTCAGCACACCACTTGAGTTAACCGTAGGCCACCAAAAACATGCGATGAGTATGGAAATTCAAGAGAGCTCCAACGATATTATGTTTACTGAGCGTTCATTAGTCAGTGCACTAACTGTGCCATTCTTTGATCGTGCGATTGGCGTCAACTTAAAAGCCTTTGGAGATGATTGGAACGTTCAATCTGGCTTCTATGGTGATTCTATGGGTAATAGTGCTGATAATGTAGATAATAACGAAGGTAATGGTTTCGGTATTCGTGGTACATGGGCGCCGATTAACCAGAAAGATAAAGTGTTACATGTGGGTGCTAACTACGGCTATCGTGAAACAAGTGATAGTGGTTTATCTAATAGCCAAGCATCAAGATTCAGATACCGTACAACTAATATGTCTAATCTAGCCGTTGTTGATACAACGCTGGCGGATATGGATGATGTTAAAACAGCTATTTTTGAATTGTCTGCTATGTACGGCCCACTTTCATTCCAAAGTGAGTTTGCTAAATCAGATGTTTCAAGAAAAAACAATGCTGATGCAGACTTTACTGCTTGGTACGCACAAGTTGGCTATACATTAACTGGCGAATCACGTACTTATAAAGGATCTGATGGTGAGTTTAAACGTCTTACACCAAGAGAAGCATTTAGTTTTAAAAATGGTACTTGGGGAGCTTGGGAAGTGGCAGCACGTTACGACGAAATTGATCTAGAGGATGGTATCGTTGCTGGCGGTGAAGCAAAGCGTATGACATTTTCACTTAACTGGTACTTGAATGAAGATGTGCGTATTTTAGCCGGTTATTCTAGAACGTTTGACTTAGATGGCGGCGCTGGTGCATTGAGAAAAGCTGATGGTACTTATGCAGACGACATTGATGTTATTTCAATGCGTACACAATGGGCATTCTAATTTAACTTAGAAAACGCTTAACAATAAAAAGCCCGCTAATTAATTAGCGGGCTTTTTATATTCTGCTTTATTAGCTAGTCAAAAATAAAGGACAACTAACGTATTACTTGTGTTTTTAACTAAAAGGTGCTGACTTTTGATGCGTTCATAAACACTGTTTAACCTTGATTGAGTTTTAATACATCAAACTTCTCTTGGTTAAGTTCAGCATTGATGAACTGATTAATATGATTTAGCTTAATTTCTAAACGTACTACTGGGCCAATTAAGTGAGCATAAGTTAATTCGCCTTGAAAACTATCGTGCGCGTGCGTTCGGCTGAGATTAATTTCATGCAGTCGCACACAACGTTTACCTGCAACAGTTTCAAGGGTGTTCACATTGCCTAAAAACTTATACACAAATGCATTTTCAGGTGAATCATAAACTTCTTGTGGAGAACCAATTTGCTCGACTTTGGCATGGTTCATAACAACAATACGGTCAGCGACTTCTAATGCCTCCTCTTGATCATGTGTTACAAATACACTGGTGATGTGCAATTCATCATGCAATCGGCGTAACCAACGACGTAAATCTTTCCGAACTTTTGCATCTAAAGCACCAAATGGTTCATCGAGTAACAAAACTTTTGGTTCAACTGCTAATGCACGTGCTAATGCAATACGTTGGCGCCGACCACCAGAGAGTTGAGGTGGGTAACGGTCTGCAAGCCAGTCTAGTTGTACTAACTCTAATAGCTCATGCACTCGTCGACGAATTTCAGCTTCTTTTGGACGGGTTTTCTTTGGGCGCACTCTCAAACCAAAAGCAACATTTTCAAATACCGTCATAGGGCACAGTAAAATTAATATCATTTAAAGCTTGAAATTTACCGAATATTTTACTGACATTATTAATTTTAATACTTATAACATGCTGCTTAATTTTTCTGTGTTTATGGCCTCTTTTTAGATTGGCATTCCACGAATTTTTAATTGCGACTGTGATCAACATGTAAGGCAAGCAGTGAGGTGAAAGCAGAAGCCGCCGCATATTGATACTCGGTATATAGAATTTCCACATGCAAGGCAATGTTTTAACAATGGACGGGCTATAGTGATTGCCACCAACCATTGTCATAGACTAAATTTGTTAATTATCTTTTATTTCCCTATTGTAAGTATTCAAATAAGGTTAATTAAAACGCACTGATTGAAATTTCTGTATAGAAGAAATTGGAATCGTCTCGCCGCTGTGGATCAATTACTTGAGATGTTGTCTTAGTGAAGTCGCCTGCCCAAAAATGTGCATAGCCTAGATTAGTTGCAATATGTTTGTTAATTGGAAACCGGACACGGATATCAACTTCCTCACCAACATCTTTACCACTTCGACCTGTGTTGTCTCTTAGCCCAGCGCTATTCCACCGATCTTTAGAACTGTCTAAACGATACCAGCTATAGCCAGTATCAACACGCAAACCTGGCAGCCATGCAATTTTTGGCTCAAACTCAAGTTTAATTTTTGGTGCGATAATATTTTCCATTTGGAAATAATCATTGTTTGACCATGGGCGTGCAAAGCCAAAAAGTCTTTCGAAACGTTGGTTTTTACCATCAGTTGGATTTTTGTCGCCACTCGCTACACCATAAAAGCCACTCACTCTTGGTTTCCATGGGTGGTTGAAGCTATAACCAATTTCAGCGTTGTAGGCATAGGCATCATGGTCGAGTTCTGCGATGAATACGCCCGTATTGCTTAAACGGTCTTGTTTTC
>JBFJJY010000211.1:0-3703 GCA_041612055.1 Methylophilaceae bacterium
TAAATAATGAAAAAACTATTACAAATAATCTATATTAGTCGGTCAACTTTTCAACCTTCTGGGGATGGGGGAATAATAGAACCAAATGTAGCAAGAATTTTAGCTAAGTCTAGACTGAATAACCGAAAAAATGGATTAGTAGGCGTGCTTTATTTCGGTGATGGTGTATTTTTTCAATGTCTAGAGGGGGAGGAAGACTCAGTAAACAATCTGCTGGAAAAATTAGAGTCTGATACACGTCATAGAGATATAAAGGTCATTTCTAAGAAGTATATAAATCAGCTTTCTTTTGGCGATTGGGCAATGAAGTTTGCACCGTTAGACAAAGAAATAACAAAATTTTTAAAAGATAAAAACTTCAAGAAATTTGATCCCTATTTATTTTCTGGCGAAGTAATTAATCAATTTCTTAACCTTCTTTTTAATACAGATGATGCGGCTGATGAGTTAAAACTATCGACTTTACTCAATCCAGATGAAAACTCTAAAGGGTTTGAAAATAAAACTTTTAATAACAGTCAACTTAAATCTAATATTGCATTGATTTTCTCAATTGTTGCATTGGTGATTTCATTGATAACGATTTTTCTCATCAGATAAAAGTTTTTTAAGTCTTTTTACTAGATAGATTGATGATATTAAATTTTAGTTGGAAATTTGGCTTAATAAATTAATCTAGAGTGTTTTGATTTAAGTCATGCTGGCTAATTGTTGTTGCACGTATTCCAACGGTTTGCGTTTAAAGCCGCTCTTAACATATTGATGCCAACGACCAATCACAAAACACATCATCATATTGGCTTGACTTTCTGGCAGTACTTTTTTGCCAGATTCTGCAACGGCAATTTTTAGACATTGTTTTAGCGAAACCTCAATGCGGTCATATAGCTGATTAATACGCTCTTGCAATCGTTCATTCTCATTGACCAGTGCATCACCAATCAACACGCGGGTCATGCCAGGGTTTTTTTCAGCAAATCTGAGTAACATGCTCACAATCAATAAAATCTGTTTGCCGCCGTCTGGTTCTTCTGTTGTGATTTTATTAATCACGCCAAAAATACTGGTTTCGATAAACTCAATTAAGCTTTCAAACATTTGTGCTTTCGTCGCAAAGTGACGATAAAGCGCCGCTTCTGAAACCTCTAACTTTGCAGCGAGTGCTGCGGTAGTGATTTTTTCACGCTTAGGGTTTTCCAACATTTTTGCTAATGCTTCTAAGATTTGTTGCTTGCGTTCACCTGCCATACTATTCCCTAAAATAATCTTAATCTGTGATTGACCGATTATAGCGTAAGGTGAGCAAGTGCCGACACCTTACTTAATCTAAAATCGACAAAAGTTGGTTTAACGAGTCTTTGGCTAATCCAAATGGTTCTCATCCCAAGTCGCTTAGCTGTCATGAGTGCAGCAAGGCTATCTTCTAACATAATGCAGTCGCTTGGTTTAGCATGAATGGTTTTCAATAGGGCTTGAAACCCACGCACAGAGGGTTTGGCATGGAAGCGGGAAGACTCTACGCTAAAGACTAATTCAAACACGTCAGCAATGCCAAGCGCTTGTAGCACGCGAAGTGCATAGTTGCGTGGTGCATTCGTGAAGATGACTTTGCGACCTTTTAAGCTGAGTAATAGATGGCGTAGACGCTTGGTTTGAATCACGCGTTCATTCAAATCAGGAAATTTGTGCGTTTCAAACAAAAAGTGGTGTGGGTTGGTGCCATGATGGCGCATTAGCCCTTTCAGCGTGGCCCCATACACTTGCCAATAATGTTTGCGCAATTGATTGGCTGCTTGCTCATCCAAAGCCAGCGAGTCTTGGATGAAGCGTGTCATGGCATCATTCATGACCGGAAAGATGTGGGCAGAGGCATTATGCAAGGTGTCATCTAAATCGAACACCCAAACGGTTGTCATGCGCTAAACTTAATTGAAAAGATTAGTTGGCTTTAATCAAGGTACCAACACCTTCATCGGTTAAGACTTCGAGCAAGAGTGCATGTTCTACACGACCATCAATAATATGCACGGCTTTTACGCCACTTCTAGCAGCATCTAATGCAGAGCCAATTTTTGGTAACATACCACCCGATAATGTGCCGTCTGCCACCATGCTATCAATTTGTTTTGGTGTTAAACCAGTGAGCAGGGTACCATCTTTATCTAGTACGCCAGGTGTGTTAGTTAATAAAATCAGTTTTTCGGCTTTTAAAATTTCAGCTAATTTGCCAGCAACGACATCCGCATTGATATTGAAGGTATTGCCATCTTCACCAACGCCAATTGGCGCAACCACAGGGATAAAATCACCACTATCTAAGAAGCTGATGATACTTGGGTCGATGGTGCTGATTTTACCAACCTGACCAACATCAATCATTTTTAACTTATCGTTGATATCTTCCATCATCAGCTTGTCTGCGCGGATAAAGTTACCATCTTGCCCAGTTAGGCCAACCGCTTTGCCGCCATGCCGGTTGATTAAATGCACAATTTCTTTGTTGACATGTCCAAGTACCATTTCAACAATATCCATGGTCTCTTCGTCGGTCACACGCATGCCCTGAATAAACTCACCTTTTTTGCCCACTCTGTCGAGCATTTGGTTAATTTGCGGCCCGCCACCATGCACGATAACTGGGTTCATGCCGACCAATTTAAGCAGCACCACATCGCTAGCGAATGAGGCTTTTAAATTCTCATCGGTCATCGCGTTGCCGCCGTATTTAATGACAATGGTTCTATCAAAAAATCGCTTAATATACGGTAGCGCTTCAGAGAGGGTTTTGGCTTTTTTGGCGGCGGCGGATTCGCTAATCATGTATTGAGTTCCAAATGAGTTGATCGAGACTTGATAGATAGATTGTAACTAAAAAGCGCGGCTTGATAAAATGAAAGTCTTCATAAAGTCAGATAAAGCTAAAGTTGTTTAACATAAACCTTCGATTTTCTTTGTAAGTTGTAGAGCTTTTGTTTTGATTGCGGCAATTTTTCAATCGGCGACAAATCAAAGCCGCGCTCCAAAAACCAATGCTCTGTCCTTGTGGTTAGGCAAAAAATGCTGTTAAAGCCGAGTTGTTTTGCTTGTTGTTGGCAATAATTAAATAACTTGTCACCGCGACCGCCACCTCTGTATTGTGGATCAATTGCTAGACAAGCAAATTCTGCCATTTGATCTTCGACATATGGATGCAGCGCTGCGCAGCCGATGGTTCTATTATCATGTTCCATGACATAAAAATGCTTAATGTCCATTTCAATTTGCTCACGGCCGCGTCTGACCAATACACCTTCATTTTCCAAGGGCTCAATCAGTTTAAGAATGCCACCCACATCATCAATCGTTGCTTGACGCATGGTTTCTAAAGGCAGCTCTGTCACCATAGTGCCAATGCCGCTAAGGGTGAATAGTTCTTGAATAATAGCGCCATCAATATGGCGAGAAATTAAATGAGTACGTGCTACGCCATGCTCACTTGCTTTAACAGCCGCATCCAAATAGTACGCAATATCTTCAGTAAAATGCACCGGCGACTCATTTTCATAAGCGCTGTTGAGCAAGTTTTTCGCTTTATCTGCCGTCATCTCACGCAATAATTCACCACGCAAGTTTTTAACCCCTTGCGTATCCATTAGAAAAATCAATTTTTCAGCATCGAGTGCTATCGCAGCGCTAACAGCTACATCCTCTAATGATAAGTTGA
>JBFJJY010000212.1:0-3679 GCA_041612055.1 Methylophilaceae bacterium
ATCAAGCAGCTCAACTACTAGCAATAAGGGTGGATATTACGGTAATGATGGCCCTCACGAAACGACGCCTAATAATTTAGATAGCATCCCTGACGCTGTTCCCAAAGTTGAGGCGCTACACAAATATTCGACTAAACCGTATCTTGCTTTAGGCAAAAAATATTATCCACTTGAAAGCGCTAAAAACTATAAAAAAAGAGGCGTTGCTTCATGGTATGGCAAAATGTTTCATGGCAAAAAAACAGCCAGTGGAGAGCCTTATGATATGTACAGTATGACAGCTGCACATACTGTTCTACCTCTACCTAGTTATGTCAAAGTAACCAATGTTGAAAATGGTCGCTCAGTCATTGTACGCGTGAATGATCGTGGTCCTTTTAAACATCAAAGAGAAATCGATTTATCATATGCTGCTGCTTATAAACTACGTCTTATTGAAAAGGGCAGTGGTTTAGTAGAGGTTGAAGCGATTGACCCCACCGAATATGTTCCTCCGCAAGTAAATGCTACAGAGTCTCTAACTCCAGCTCCAGCTCCAGATCCAAAAACAGCATCATTGCCGCAGCACTATGTTCAAGCTGGGGCTTTTGGTGATGAAAACAATGCAATTGCATTACAAAATCGTATAGAAGGATTAGACATTGAAGAAGTCGCCAAAATTAATCGCATGTATAATGATGGCTTATACCGATTAACTGTTGGCCCTTATCAAACAAAGGAACAAGCGGAAAAAACAGCTCAAATCATTCATAACCAATTAAATATTTCTACCATCATTACCATTAAATAACAGAAAACTATGCGCCAAAAATTGATTACTTTCATTGCCTTATTACTATTACCTTTATCCAGCTTAGCAGCCGATGTGCCACCACCTTCATTAGACGTAAATGCCTATTTGTTAAGGGATTTTAATAGCGGAACCAATATCGCCGCACATAACAATGAAGCCAAATTAAAACCGGCTTCACTTACTAAAATAATGACCGCTTACATCACGTTTGATGCCATCAAAGAAGGCCATTTAACCTTAGATAAAGTCGTCCCCGTTAGTAAAAAAGCGTGGCAAGCTGAAGGTTCAAGAATGTTTATTGAGCCGCTAAAACCTGTCACAGTCGATGAACTACTACACGGTCTCATTATTCAATCGGGTAATGATGCCGCTGTTGCATTAGCAGAGGCTGTTGCAGGGAGTGAAGAGCAGTTTGCCATCATGATGAACCAACAGGCAAAACGAATTGGTATGCGTCAAACGCATTACATGAATGCGACTGGCTTACCTGATGACAATCATTACACCACAGCAAGTGATTTAGCACTGATGGCAGAAGCGCTTATTCGAGATTTTCCAAAAGAATATAGCCGTTTATATAAACAAAAAGAATACACCTACAACAAAATCACACAACTAAACCGTAACCGTTTATTGTGGCTAGACTCTAATGTAGATGGAATAAAAACAGGCCACACAGAAGCTGCTGGTTATTGCTTAGTTTCGTCAGCTGAACGCGGAAAAACCCGCCTGATTTCAATTATATTGGGTGCCAAGAGTGAAAGCATGCGCGCTTCTGAAAGCCAACGCTTACTGAATTATGGCTTTCAATTCTATGAATCAACGCTAGTCTATCGCAAATCACAGGCTATTTCTAAGATACAAGTATATAAAGGTGCAGAGAAAATGGTCACTGCCACTGTTGCAAAAGATTTATATTTTTCTTTACCTAAGGGTGACTACGCCAGAGTTAAAGCAACCATGACGGCAAAACAACCGTTAATTGCACCAATTAAAGCAGGCCAAGTGATTGGAAAAATGACTTTTACTCTGGACAATAAAGTCATTCGTGAGCAAACATTGGTTGCCGCATCAGCCGTTGCCAAAGCTGGATTTTTTGGCAGAATAATTGATAGCATCAAACTACTGATTAAATAATGACGAACCAGCAAAACATCAATCAGCAGCCAGATTCAGCAGAAACCTTAATTGAATTTCCGTGTGATTTTCCAATTAAGGTGATGGGCAAAACGCAAACTGATTTTAGTGCTGAAATGATTCAAACTATTCAGAAGCATGAGCCCACTTTTGATGCAAGCAAGATTGAGATGAAGGCGAGTGCCAAAGGCAATTACACTAGCCTCACTTGCTTGTGTCACGTTGAATCAAAACAGCAACTAGACGATATTTATCGCGCACTCACCAGCCATCCACTGGTCAAGTACGTGCTGTAACCATTAAAGATGTCGCTTATTACGCGCAATCTTGGGCGAACAGACTATCAAACGACGCTTGCAGCGATGCAAGCGTTTACCCAAAACCGTACACCAGAAACCAACGATGAACTTTGGTTAACGGAACATGATAGCGTTTATACCTTAGGGTTGAACCGCAACAATGTTAGGTTACCGCAAAACAATATCCCTGTTGTAAATGTCGATCGTGGTGGCAAAATAACCTACCATGGCTTAGGCCAAGTGGTGATTTATTTGCTGATTGATTTAAATAGACGAAAACTCAATGTGCGTACGTTAGTCAGCATCATTGAAGATAGCATGATTGAATTATTAGCGGCATATGGCATCAAAGCCTCTACGCAGAGTAATGCGCCAGGCGTCTATATTAATCATAAAAAAATTGCTTCAATTGGATTAAGATTAAAAAAGAACTGCTGCTATCATGGACTGAGTTTAAACGTAGATATGGACTTAAGTCCGTTTTCAGCGATTGATCCTTGCGGCTATGCTGGCTTAGAAATGACACAAACAAAAGACTGCAATATTCAAGAAACACCACAAAAGATGGGTGAAGCTTTACTCAAAATATTGGAAAATAAATTAACCAAATGAGCAAACCAACTGACATAACGATAACCGATGTAGCCGCAACTAGACCGCCTAAAAAAATCGCTGGCGTGAAAGAAATTGATGCGGCGAAAACATCTCGCATTCCGATTAAAATTATTCCACAACCTGCGCTACGTAAACCAGAGTGGATACGCATGAAAATGCCAAATAGCAAGCGTTTTCAAGAGATTAAGCAAGCACTGCGCAACAACAATTTGCATACCGTTTGTGAAGAGGCTAGCTGCCCAAATATTGGTGAATGCTTTAGTGGCGGCACAGCTACTTTTATGATTTTAGGTGATATCTGCACCCGTCGTTGCCCATTTTGCGATGTGGCTCACGGCAAACCCTTACCGCCAGATGCGAATGAACCAGCCAACTTAGCAAAGACTATCGCAGAAATGCAATTAAATTATGTGGTCATTACCAGCGTTGATAGAGATGACTTACCTGATGGCGGCGCACAACATTTTGTTGACTGCATTAAAGCCATTAGAGCCGCATCACCTGCCATTAAAATTGAGGTATTAGTGCCCGATTTTCGCGGTCGTTTAGACGTTGCCTTAGCCATCTTAAAGGCTGCGCCACCAGATGTGATGAACCATAATTTAGAAACAATTCCGCGTCTTTATAAACAAGCACGGCCAGGCTCTGATTATCAAAACTCATTAAATCTACTTAAAATGTTTAATGAGTTGTATCCAGAGATCCCAACCAAGTCTGGTTTAATGCTTGGCCTAGGTGAAACCGATGATGAAATTGTAGAGGTCATGAAAGACTTACGCGCTCACCATGTCAGCATGCTCACCTTAGGTCAATATTTACAACCTAGCGTACATCA
>JBFJJY010000213.1:0-3677 GCA_041612055.1 Methylophilaceae bacterium
AAACAATGTATTTTTGATCGCCTTGCGCACCTAAAACTGTGTTCCATTTAATCCCTGTTGGAAACGCTGCACCGCCACGACCACGCAACCCAGAGTCGGTCACTGCTTTTACAATCTCTTCTTGCGTCATGTTTAACGCATTGTTCAACCCTTTGTAGCCATCATGTGCAAGATAATCCTCAAGCGAAACGGGATCGGTAATGCCTGCTCGCGCAAAAGTTAACCGTTGTTGTTTTTTAAGATAAGGAATTTCTTCTGTTAACCCAAGATTGAGCGCATGCGCACCACCTTTTAAGAAATCCGCATCGAATAAACCAACGACATCACTTGGTTTGACTGGTGCATAAGCCACGCGCCCCTTTTCAGTCTCAACTTCAACCAGAGGCTCAATCCAGAATAAACCGCGAGAACCGTTTCTAACCAATTCAATCTCTACACCGCGCTTTTCTGCTTCTGTTTGTATCGCCATTGCCGTACGATTGGCACCGAGTGAAAGTGCTGTTGAATCTCTTGGGACAAATACTTTTACTTTAGCCATTTGTAACCTCACTCACCAGCTCAGCAACCGCTTGTGCATCGACACGGCCATACACCTCATCATCCATCATCACCGCAGGTGAGCAAGCGCAATTACCTAAACAATAGACTGGTAACAATGTCACCTCACCGTCTTTCGTCGTTTCATGATAATCCACACCCAATTGCGCTTTAATAGAAGACTCCAACTTCTCAGACCCCATTGCTTGGCAAGATTCAGCACGACAGACTTGTAGCACATGCTTACCAACGGGATGTGTCCTAAAGTGGTGATAAAACGTTACAAAACCATGCACCTCAGCAACAGAAAGTGCTAATGCTTGAGAAATTCGCGGGTAAATTTCTTCAGGCACATAACCAATATCATCTTGAACAGCATGTAACAAAGGCATCAAAGCACCAGGTACGCCTTGATGGGCAAGAATATGTGATTCTACTTTTTTTAAATCACTGTCAGAAAGCTTATTAACCAAACGATTCCCCAAAATGTTACTCAATTGTAAACAACAACTAATGATATACCTAAAACACCACTTGTTAAACCCCAAAAAGGGCATAGAATAATGGCTTAATTCTAATCCTTATACCGCCAATTTACGTTATGGTCAATTCACCACAAAAACTCATCGATCAATTTGGTAGACAAGTCGACTATATTCGCTTATCGATTACCGATCGTTGCGATTTCCGCTGTCAATATTGCATGGCGGAAGACATGACATTTTTACCGCGCAATGACGTGCTCAGCCTAGAAGAATGTGCACGCATTGTTAAGGTGTTTGTCCAGCTTGGTGTCACAAAAGTTCGCATCACTGGTGGCGAACCATTAGTGCGTAAGAATGCATTATGGTTATTCAATGAAGTCGGTCAACTATCTGGCTTAGATGAGTTAGTCATTACCACCAATGGCAGCCAATTAAGTAAGCAAGCGCAGGCATTAAAGCAAGCTGGCATCAAACGCATCAATATTTCTGTTGATAGCTTAAATCCTGAACGATTTAAAACGATCACTCGCACAGGAGATCTAGCAAAAGTGCTCGCAGGAATTGATAGCGCGATAGCAGTAGGCTTTGAAGGCATCAAACTCAATACCGTTTTAATGCGCGGAATTAATGATGATGAAGTGTTTGATTTGGTGCAATTTGCGATGGATAAGCATATTGATATTAGTTTTATAGAAGAAATGCCGTTAGGCGAAGTCAACCATAGCCGTGAAAATACTTTTGTGAGTAACGCAGATACGCTAAACCTGCTAAAAAGTAAGTACTCGCTACTACCTAGCACACATACCTCTGGCGGTCCAGCCCGATACTGGCGCATCGCTGACTCATCAACAAAAATTGGCTTTATCTCACCACATAGTCATAACTTTTGTGAAAGTTGTAATCGCGTGCGCATTACCTGCCAAGGCGAGCTTTACCTGTGTTTAGGGCAAGAAGATAAAATTGAACTGATGCCTTTATTAAGGAATCACCCTAATGATAATGCGCCACTGATGGCAGCCATTATCAACAGCATGAAAGTAAAACCAAAAGGCCACGATTTTAATTTGCAGCGTGCCGCCCCTGCAGTTGTTAGATTTATGTCACATACTGGTGGGTAGATGCAATCTGTTTCAGCGATTATTCTTGCAGGCGGTCGCGCTACACGAATGAATGGCACCGACAAAGGATTAGTTAAGCTACAGCAAAAACCTTTTGTTCAGCATATTATTGAGCGCTTAACCATGCAAGCAGATGAAATTCTGCTCAATGCTAATCGCGAGATTGCTCAGTATCAGGCTTTTAATTTTCCTGTGCTAAAAGATAGTGACAGCGGTTTTATTGGGCCGTTAGCTGGCTTTAGTCTAGGTTTGCAGCATTGCAAACATGATTATTTACTCACCACACCCTGTGATTCACCACTCATACCAGCAGATTTAACCAGCAGATTAATGCAATCTCTTTTAAGTGAACATGCTGATATTGCCGTTGCCAAAAGTGGCGGTCATACCCATCCTGTTTTTTGTTTAATGCGAAAATCGGTGCTACCCTCACTCACGCAGTATATTGCGCAAGGCAATCGTAAAGTAAGCTTGTGGCAAAAAAGTTTGACTTATACCGAAGTTGCATTCGATGACTGTGATGATGCTTTTGTCAATGTGAATACATTTGAAGAATTGGAAGCTTTGGCATTAAAATTAGGCAATGACTAAGTTACCCATTTTAGGTATTGTAGCGGCTGGTAGCAATGCAGGCAAAACGACCATGATCACGCAGCTTATTCCAGCGTTAGCCGCACATCACATTCGTGTTTCAGTGATTAAACATGCGCATCACAAGTTTGATATTGACCATGTTGGTAAAGATAGTTACAACATTCGTGAAGCAGGCGCTGTACAAACACTGATCGCTTCAGGTAAACGCTGGGCGTTGATGACCGAAATGCAACGTACACCAGACGATAATGGTGAAGCTGATTTGGCTAAGTTGATTGCGCAGCTAGCTCAATCCTATGCTGATTTAATTATAGTCGAAGGATTTAAACAAGCCGCTATCCCAAAAATCGAAGTACACAGACCGAGCTTGGGCCTCCCTTTGCTCGCTGAAAATGATTGCAATATTATTGCCGTCGCTTGCGACGAACCTATCGAATGTAGCAAACCACAACTGGCGCTTAACGACAGTCAAGCTATTTGCCTGTTTATTATGGAATGGATACAAACAAACTCATGATGCAAACCACATTAAATCAACTCGCAACTGACCCTAGCTGCATGGACGATTACGACCCAAATGCCATGTCAGTACAACAGGCCCGTACCTTTATTCAGCAATTTTTAAACCCTGTCACCGAGACGGAAGTATGCCCCATTCGTGACAGCTTAGCGCGTATCTTAGCGGAAGACATCGTCTCGCCTAGTAACGTCCCTAATCATAATAATAGTGCAATGGATGGCTTTGCTTTTAAATATAGTGAAGGCGTTAAATTGATTAAAGTGATTGGCACTGCATTTGCAGGCAGACCATTTGAAGGGGAAGTAAAAGCCAGTGAATGCGTCAAAATCATGACGGGAGCTGTGATTCCGAAAGGCGCTGATACCGTCGTTATGCAAGAGAAAACGGTTAACAAAGGTGAGTATATTAATGTCTTAGAGGCGC
>JBFJJY010000214.1:0-3654 GCA_041612055.1 Methylophilaceae bacterium
AAGCCTATATGGTTGATAATGCCAGCTTATTAAAACCAGAATGGTTGATGAACAAAAAGAAAATCGGTGTTTCTGCGGGTGCTTCTGCTCCTGAAGTGTTAGTTAAAGAAGTGATTGCTGAGTTGCAAAAGCTTGGTGCGAAAAACATTACCGAACTTCAAGGCGTGGTAGAAAGCGTGATTTTCAAATTACCAAAGGATTTAACCTCTGCTAAAAAAATATAAAACGCCAATTTCTGCACTTGTCCTGATTCACACCACTGATTTACAAGTGTTGATTATGGAACGTGCAGACAAAGCTGGCTTTTGGCAATCCGTCACGGGTAGCCTTGAAGGCGATGAAACGCCCTACCAAGCGGCTATTCGTGAAGTCAAAGAAGAAACCGGTTTAGATGCGCTGGCATACGACTTTCAAGACTGGCAGGTCAGTAATACCTATGAAATTTATCCGCATTGGCGTTATCGCTATGCAGAAGGTGTGACAGAAAATGTAGAACATTTGTTTGGCTTAAGCCTGCCTGCACCTGTAACGATTACACTCGCACCGAATGAACATATCCGCTATGAGTGGGTTGATTGGCGCGAAGCGGCGCAACGCGTTTTTTCATGGACCAATATTGACGCCCTAAAAAGATTAGGCGAAAAACATCAATTGACCTTGTAGGCATTTCCCTTATCCTTCGCATCGTTATAGAATCTACTTTTAAATACAATCGACTCTAAGATAAATCTTAAAACACATTATGCAAGCACAAGCTGTCCCTATTAAATTCGATCATTTTCAATCAAAAAAAGACGATGATTGCCAAGAACGCATTCTGGCGGCACGTGAAAAACTAGGCAAACGCTTGGTGATTCTTGGTCATCACTATCAACACGAAAGTGTCTATCGTCATGCTGATTATTCAGGCGATTCGCTCAAACTGTCTAAATATTGTGAAAATTTAGATGCAGAATTTATTGTGTTTTTAGGCGTGCACTTTATGGCTGAAGTGGCGGATATTTTAAGCCGTCCAGATCAAGTGGTGATTTTGCCTGATTTAGCCGCAGGTTGCTCAATGGCGGATATGGCGAATTTAGCCAAAGTAGAACGTAGCTACCGAGAGCTGAATAAAGTGTTAAATTTTGATGAGCAGATTACACCTGTCACTTACATCAACTCTGCCGCCGATTTAAAAGCTTTTTGTGGCGAGCATGGCGGCATCGTTTGCACCAGCACCAATGCGCCAAAGATACTAGAGTGGAGCTTTAAACAACGCGAAAAAGTGCTGTTCTTCCCTGATCAAAACTTAGGTCGTTGGAGCGGTCACAAAATGGGGATTCCATTAGAAGAAATGCCTATATGGGATCCTGACCAACCGCAAGGCGGCTTGACCATTGAGCAAATTAAAAATGCGAAAATCTTGTTATGGAAAGGGCATTGTGCTGTGCATCAAATGTTCCGTCCGCAAAATATTGAGCAATTTAAAAAAGAGCATCCTGATGGCTATGTGATTTCACATCCTGAAGCACCATTTGAAGTGTGCCTCAATTCAGATTTTGTTGGCTCAACGGAATATATTTTAAAAACGGTAACGGATGCAGAACCCAATACCAAATGGCTAGTCGGTACCGAATTAAATCTGGTGACCCGTTTAGCAGAGCAAATGAAGCCGCAAGGTAAACACGTGCAATTTATGAGTCATGTCGTGTGCGAATGCTCTACTATGGCGCGAATTGATCCGCAGCATTTGGCTTGGTGTTTAGAGAATTTAGTGGATGGTAATATTGTGAATCAAATCACCGTCCCTGCTGATGAAGCTGCGTTAGCCAAACTCACTTTAGACCGCATGTTGGCCGCTTCTTAAATGGCAGATAAGCAAGATTGTGCATTATGCCAACCCAGCGCGCATTTGATTTTATGGCAAGATGATTTCTGCCGTGTGGTATTGCTGAATGATGCAGACTACCCAGCCTATTGCCGCGTTGAGTTAAAAGCGCACGTCAAAGAAATGACCGATTTAGCACCAGCCGACCGTGCTCGCACCATGAAAGTGGTGTTTGCGGTGGAAACAGCGCTGCGTGAAGTGATACAGCCAGATAAAATCAACTTGGCTAGCTTAGGCAATAAAACGCCACATGTACATTGGCATCTTATTCCAAGGTTTGAAAGTGATAAACACTTCCCGAATAGCCATTGGGGAGAAGCAACGCAAACGGGGCAACAACCGGCATTATCTCTGGCGATTCTAGGCCAACTAAAAACACAAATAACAGCGCATATTACTTGTGCGTTAACTGAGTAAGTTAATCAACGAGCAAACGCGTCACCACTTTGTCATGCATGAGATGACTTTCAATAATCTCATCAATATCTTCATTATCGACAAAGGTATACCAAACCGCCTCAGGATACACTACCAATAACGGCCCTTCACCACAACGATCAAAACAACCCGCACGATTCACTCGCGCCTTGCCTTTACCGCGCAAATCCAGCTTTTTCACTTGTGCTTTCATATAATCAAAAGCCGCTTCAGCGCCTTTGTCTTGGCAACAGGATTCACCATCTGGACGTTGGTTTAAACAAAAGAATATGTGGTGTTTAAAATGTAATGTCATGACCGTGATTAAATATTAGAGTTAATAGGGAATTATAGCTGATTAGTGCGCCAATCAAGATTGCACAGAGCATTTGCTTTGGTCGCCACGATTAAATGACTTGTCATGTGTTTTTTGCCAATTCCAATATATCTTTGCTTGCTTGTATTTCATAGGCCATTTGCCTAATTAATGAATAGTGGTGATTTTCCATTACATTGGGGAGAGTCCTCCCGTTAACTTTGATAGAAACTCTTGGCCCTTCTCTAAATTTCAAGGTTTTGTAGTTTGGATTTGCATCTACATGAGCACCCCCATCTTGGTTTGCAGCTGATAAAATAACGTCACTTCTAGCATATGTTTCTCCATCCTCTGCCCAAATAACCTCATTCCACCATTCACTTACAGAATGCCAAGCATTTATATCCCAATCATTTAGAGGAACCTTAACTCCTTCAGATGTCATTATTATTGGGTATATAGCAGCTATTTGAAACTGCCTTCCACTAAATTCAGCTAATGCTTTTACGAATGTGAATGTCGAAGCGAGTTTAATTGACTTCTTAGCACCCAAATGCGAAAGCAAAGAAGTGCTACTTTTGGTATCGTGGAAAATCACTCTCAATGAAACTGCTATGCGTAAAGCTTCATCTAGTTCCCCATTATCGAAATCTTCACATGACTTTCTAATAAATCTTAAATGACTGGATAGCTGATCCTTAAATTTCACCATGCATAATCCTTTATTCTACTTTTCTTACATCACGCCAAGTCATTCAGCTTTCAAAGTCATGCAAGGCACTTTTGTGCAGACAGTACGCTAGTACGGCAAACAAAAATAACGCCGCATGGCATTGAAAGATAATGACTTACTACTTAGTGTAAAGAGCATCTTCATTGGTAAAGGTCCAAGTCCTTGTAATCCCTAAAATATCCGTTGTTTTCTTCATCTGCTCTGAAAATTTTGCATAAGGGGCTGCTAGTTTGACGATATTAATTGCGGCATCATCTAGTATCTTTGAACCAGAGCTTCTATCAATCGTAATATCTTCTACAGAGCCATCGGCACGGATAG
>JBFJJY010000215.1:0-3650 GCA_041612055.1 Methylophilaceae bacterium
AATTGGGTTAACCACTAAATCATTATCACGGCTGTGAATACCAATCACCATACCTTCGTATAATTTATCTCCTGGGCTAGAGAACATTTTGCCGCGGTCTTGCAATTTCCATAATGCATAAGCTACTGCTTCGCCTTTTTCAGAAGAAATCAACACACCATTACGACGACCTGGCATATCTGGCTTAGTTGGTGCATATTCATCAAAAATATGCGCCATTAAACCAGTACCACGCGTTAAGGTTAAGAACTCACCTTGGAAACCAATCAAGCCGCGCGCTGGAATTTTATACTCTAAGCGCGTGCGGCCATTACCGTCAGATTCCATGTTTTGCATTTCACCTTTACGGCGACCCAACTCTTCCATCACAGGGCCTTGATTGTCATCTTCCACGTCTACCGTCAAGATTTCATAAGGCTCACACTTCACGCCATCAATTTCACGGAACACGACTTTAGGCTTACCAACTGCAATTTCAAAACCTTCACGACGCATATTCTCTAATAGAATAGTCAAGTGCAACTCACCACGACCAGACACACGGAAAATATCCGCATCTTCTGTATCTTCCACACGTAGCGCCACGTTAACTAATAATTCTTTTTGTAAACGGTCACGAATTTGACGTGAAGTAATAAATTTACCTTCTGTACCTGCCAATGGTGACGTGTTCACCATAAAGTCCATGGTCAATGTTGGCTCATCCACGCCTAAATGCGGCAAGCCAACTGGTTTATCTCGGTCACAAATGGTATATCCAATCCCAATTTGATCTAAGCCCGCTACAATAATAATATCGCCAGCTTCTGCCTCTGGAATTTCTACACGATCTAAACCTTCAAAACCCAGCACTTGGCTAATTTTACCTGTACCAACTTGCTCATCGCCATGCATCACAGCAACGGCTTGACCTGTTTTAACACGTCCATTCAATACACGCCCAACGGCTAAGCGACCTGTATAAGTTGAATAATCAAGTGCTGACACTTGCATTTGTAATGGCGCATCAGCGTCGCCTTTAGGCGGTTCTACATGTTTCAGTATCGTCTCAAAAACAGCGCGCATATTGTCTGTTTTTTCATTTTCATCCAACATCGCAAAGCCGTTTAGTGCAGAAGCATATACAATCGGGAAATCTAATTGGTCATCTGTTGCGCCTAAATTAGCAAACAAATCAAAGGTTTGATCAATCACCCAATCGGTACGCGCACTTGGGCGATCCACTTTGTTAATCACCACGATAGGTTTTAATCCAAGCGCCAGAGCTTTCTTGGTCACAAAACGTGTTTGTGGCATTGGACCATCAACAGCATCAACCAATAGCAATACACCATCAACCATTCCTAATACACGCTCAACTTCACCACCGAAGTCAGCATGGCCTGGGGTATCAACGATATTAATCCGAGTACCTTCATAGGTCAGTGCCGTGTTTTTAGCCAGAATGGTAATGCCACGTTCTTTTTCAAGATCATTGCTATCCATCGCACGTTCTGCAACGGCTTGATGAGAAGCAAACGTACCTGATTGCTGTAATAATTTATCCACCATGGTGGTTTTACCATGGTCAACGTGAGCGATAATTGCGATATTTCTTAAATTGCGAGACATTAGTAAGCTGCCAATATGTTCAGAAGGGCGCGATTCTAACACAATAACAAGACTTTATTATTTGACATTACAAAATAATTGGTTATACTGCGCCCAAGTTAAAACTTAATCTTAAATATTTTAAGTAGTTTTAGATTCATCGCCCTGACCTTTCGTAACGCATGAAGTATAGACGTTACCTCTCATTTTATCGGTTAGTGGCTATGCCAGCGCGCCGGTAAAAGAAGCATCTACCAAAATAGTCTTCTGCGTTTATGTTAATCATTCTTTGATGTTTTATACATCATACTAAATGACACATGCGTTATTGCTTGCGCCCTTTTTTGTTATTTTTGAAAGGGACACACATTGTCTTCAGTTACATTTACATCATTAAATTTACACCCTTCTATCCTTCAAGCAGTTGAAGAAGCAGGCTACACCACCCCAACCCCGATTCAAGCGCAAGCCATACCTGCTGTGTTAGATGGCCGTGATATTTTAGCTTCTGCCCAAACGGGCACTGGTAAAACAGCGGGCTTTACATTACCTGCATTGAATTTATTAGCCACACCGCACGAATCAAAAAGCCGTGGCCCACGTATTTTGGTCTTAGTACCAACACGTGAATTGGCAGCACAAGTCAATGACTCTGCTCGCAAATACGGTAAATTTATCCGTGCCCGTACGGTCAGTATCGTTGGCGGCATGCCTTACCCATTACAAAACAAACTACTATCACAACCATTAGACATTTTAGTCGCTACACCAGGTCGTTTTATTGACCATATGGAACGTGGCCGTGTTGATTTGAGTCGTTTACAAATGTTGATCTTAGATGAAGCAGATCGTATGTTAGACATGGGCTTTATGCCCGATGTACAACGTATTTGCGATGCATTGCCTAAAGAACGTCAAACTTTATTATTCTCAGCAACATTAGATGGCAACATTGGCCGTATTGCACAAGATATTTTAAACAATCCAGTCACGATTCAAGTGGCTGCGCAAAAAGAAAAACATGAAAACATTGAGCAGCGTTTACACCACGTTGATGATATGAATCATAAAAACAAATTACTTGAGCATTTATTAATTGAGCCAGATGTTGACCAAGCGATTATTTTCACTAGCACTAAACGTCATGCTGACTTATTAGCAGAAGATTTATATGCTGCTGGTCATAAAACCGCTGCTTTACACGGCGACATGACACAAGGCGCACGTAACAGAACCTTAACAAAACTACGTCACGGCGATGTTAAAGTATTAGTGGCTACTGATGTAGCAGCGCGCGGTATTGATGTTAAAGGCATCAGCCATGTGATTAACTATGATTTACCAAAATTTGCTGAAGATTATGTCCATCGTATTGGTCGTACTGGCCGCGCTGGTCAAAAAGGCATCGCGATTGCATTTGCAACCAATATGGATAGACATGTCTTGCGTAAAATTGAAGAGTATACAGGCCAACGTCTTGAAGCATCGGTGATTGAAGGTTTTGAACCTAAGCGCCCGATTAATATGAGTGCGCCTGATGGTAAACGCGGCAAAGGCCGTGGTGGTCGCAGCAACGATTCTCGCTCTGGCGGTTACAAAGGCCGCAGCAGTAATGAATCCCGCGGAGACTCGCGCGGTAACGTTCGTGACAACAATGGGGAAAGAGGTCGTAGCTTTGGTGATCGTGCCGCTGCAGATCGCCCATCACGAGGTAAACCAAACGAGTCACGTTTTAACGACAATAATGGTGAAAGAGGCCGTAGCTTTGGTGATCGCGCTGCTGCAGATCGTCCAGCAAGAGCTAAAACACAGGACACTCGTTTTAGCGACAAGCCAGCAAGAAGCCGTACACCGCGAAACGAATCTCAAGGCGCTGAAGTAAATGGCAACAGTGTTCACTATACAAAAGATACTAACTTACAGTTTGCAAAAGAAGTGGCACGCGGTGCAGGCAACGGCCGTGGTCAACAAAACCGTAATGGTGGTGAAAACAAAGGTTCAGCGAAAATATCAAATGAAAAATTTGGTAAGCCACGTCCTCAGCGTAGTGGTAATCCTGC
>JBFJJY010000216.1:0-3638 GCA_041612055.1 Methylophilaceae bacterium
CCATTCAACAATAAAAACTAAATTGTAGTTTTGCTCGCAAAATTACTTTTAGGAGCGGTAGTTCAGTTGGTTAGAATACCGGCCTGTCACGCCGGGGGTCGCGGGTTCGAGTCCCGTCCGCTCCGCCAACATTCAAAGGGTTATAGCTTGTGGGCTATAGCCCTTTATCATTTTTACTGCTAGTGTTGTGCTTCAGCGGCTGCCGCTTCAACAAAGAAATAATGATCATCAAAAGATAGATTCAGTAGCTCTGCTTCTTGTTGTGCTAAATAAAAACTATCTGCTTCAAACACTGGATGATTTTGTTCGTCTAATACTTGATAAATCGTCATGTTGCGCTCCTTAGCGTTAAGTCATTTAATGCAGCATTACATAATCATTAGAGCAAGAACTGCACCAAAAGTTTAATAAAATTAATAAGTTACCATTTATTCATATGTTTCATTTAGCTATGATTAATACTTAAAGTTAAGTCTTAACATGTTTTCAAATGTTGCGGCGTCAATGCGTTAAATGATGCCCCAATACTGTGACAATATAATGACTTCATGACACACTTGGTCGCTCCTTGAAGAGGAGAAAAAGCCTTCTATTTGCCGTTTTGCCATTATGATTTACATGGACTCTATTTCTTCTACGATATATGACTCATGCGTTTGATCCATGTCCATTCCTAGTGAATCTAGCGTGCTGATATCTACATCTAAAAAATCCCAAAACTGTTGGTTTTCTTCTTTTAGTAATTCGTAAATGCCCATACCGTCGATTTTCATAAAGTGTACTGTTAAGTTCTCTATCGGCAGATGATTGTCCAACTGAAGGGTTGAATATGATTAAATTAACGCTTGAAGGATGATTGAGCTGAAAAAATGAACGCAGAAGATTTACAAAAACTGGTGACGATGGAAATGCCTTATGGCAAATATCAGGGGCGAGTGCTAGCAGACTTGCCTGGCCATTATCTCAATTGGTTTGCACGCGAAGGCTTTCCTGATGGCGAGCTAGGGCGCTTATTACAGCTGATGCAGGAGATAGACCATAACGGACTATCTGCCTTATTAACGCCCTTACGCAATAGTTAACCTTGTTGTCGTTAATGCACTGGCGGATTGTCTACATCTAACCCTAGCGGTTTTTTCAATACAAATGACGGTAGGATTGTGGTGATGGCTGCATAGAGTAGTAAGCCACCAAACAAGGTGTCAGTAATACCAAACTTTTGGTGCAAGATAGTGGCAATGACGAGAGTAAAAATGAGTGTGGGCGTTAATGCAATAGCAATATCGAAGCTACTTCTTGTGCTGTCTTTATTAACAAAGACTCTTTGCACAGCAACAGAGCCAATTCTGAAGGGTAATAACACGGCAGTAATAGCTAACCCAATCCACAATGACTCCAGCTGTAAAGCGCCGCTAGGCACTGACATGCCGCCATGAAAGAAGTAGAACGGCACAAAGAACGAAGCAAATAATTGTACAGCATGCAAATTATCATCTGAGGCAAGTGTGGGCATTCTTTCTTGCAATTGTCTTGCCGCAAAACCAGTAATGAATGCACCCACGAGGTAATAAACGCCTAGCTGCTTGGTGAGATAAGCGGCAATCAGGCCAACCATAATCAGTAGTGAAAATTCAGAGCCAGGTGCAAATGGAATCACAATCCGGCCAAGGAACATAAATAGCAATGGCAAACCAAAGGCAATCGCCAGCAATACTGCAGAAGAAGTGCCTAAATCGCTAGGTGAATCTGATTTTAGAAATACAAAGAGTAGTAGTAAAGCGAGTAACTCACCTGCAATTGCCTTGCTTTTAACCCAAAACTGCTCATTTTTATCTAGGTCTAGTCCTGTTAGCGATTCTAGGATAAAGCCCGTTGATGGCGTCAGTAGCGCTAGCGCGATTAATCCAGATACCTGCATCGAGAAGTCAAAGTAGTGCATGCCGAGCCATGTGAAGGTAAAGATGCCGACGCAACGTAAAAACAAGTGATTCAATAATGGCCAGAAGCCTTTTTTAAGCTCTTGTATATTGACTTCTAGTCCCGCAAACAAGAACAAGGACGAGATGCCAAGTGCCGCTAGAAAATCCAAGGTTGTGTCATTGCTGTAATCTGCCACACCAAAAATGACCACCATACCCAAAATGAAGCAGGTTAGCGGCCCAGGAATATTATATTTTTGTAATGCTCTAGGAAAAACGAGCAATATAAAAACGATGGACAAATACAGCACTTGCGAGGAGATTGCTGAAAGAGAGAAGTCTGCCATATCATGCTTTTAAAATTAAGTAATCACATTATTGCATAAATTAGAGGCTAACAATATTTAGCAATTAAGACGTCACTTAAGCCAGAAACTTCGATGCTATAATTTGCCGTTTAATCAAAGAATTATTTTTAATATGTATCGCTTTACACTAGCACGCATCATCAATACGTTGAGACATGTTTTTAGCTTGTCAGATGACATATCGGAAGCAGATGCGATTGACACAGAGATTCGCTCCAATGTGAGTTTGCGTGGTACTAATTTGTGGGTACTAATGCTGGCCATTTTAATTGCTTCGGTTGGACTGGATGTGAACTCAACTGCGGTCGTGATTGGCGCCATGTTAATTTCACCATTGATGGGCCCTATTATGGGCATTGGTTATGGCATCGGTGTGTATGACTTCCCATTGATACGTAAAGCGGTAATGAGCTTATTGGTGGCAACGCTAATTGCTTTTCTAACCTCAACCTTGTACTTTTTGATTAGCCCATTATCAGAGGCGCACTCCGAGTTGCTGGCACGAACTTCGCCGACTATTTGGGACGTATTAATTGCTTTTTTTGGTGGTTTGGCGGGTATTATCGCAGCCACGCGAAAAATCAAAACGAATGTCATTCCTGGCGTGGCCATTGCCACGGCATTGATGCCGCCTTTATGCACAGCAGGTTATGGCCTAGCGAGTGGACAATGGAATTTTTTCTTTGGCGCTTTTTACCTCTATATTATTAATTCGGTGTTTATTGCCTTTGCCGCCGTCATTATTATTTCTGCAATGAAGCTACCGCATCGCAATTATGTGGATGCCAAAACAGAAAATCGTGTCAAAAAATATTTGTCTGCAATGGTTTTTATTACAGTCGTGCCCAGTTTGTATTTGGCCTATAACCTAGTTAAAGAGGAAGTGTTTACTCAAAAGGCAAAATCATTCGTTGCGGAAGAGTTTAAGTTTGATGAAACGTACTATACGAATCTGCAGATTGACCCAAAATCTAAAAAAATTGAGCTGTCGTTAATCGGCAAGCCCATACCAAAAAAGACGTTAGAAACGATACAAAACAAGCTGATTAAAAACGAGTTGGAGGCAACGTCTTTAGTGGTGCATCAAGCGGGTGAGCAGCAAATTGATACACTCTCTCTAAAAACCAGTATCGTCGCTGATTTGTATAAAGAAAGTCAGATTGCCATTGATTCAAGAGATCAGCAAATTAATCGATTAAATGACCAATTGAAATCGTATAAAACAACCGAAGAATTGATGGAGAGCGTAACACCAGAATTGCATACCTTATTTCCTGAAATCAACAATATTGTGATTGCCAATGGCATTAGTTCAAGCTCGCGTTACGACCTCTACCATCAAAAAGTGACG